>NZ_JAUBVE010000017.1:0-106181 GCF_036705715.1 Microcoleus sp. AT3-D2
CAAATGCTAAAACTTCGTTGTGCTTACCTCAACGACCTCTTGGCTATTTGAGGCTTTTGCAAAACCGGGATGCTCCCATAGCGATACCTATATTTTATGGCGTGAAGATAACAAAGAACCCTTCATCTTTGCTGGAATTGGAAACGCAGAAGAAGTAGAAGATATCACACCTGTCAAAATCATTTGGACATTTGAGACAGAAATATTCCCTGATGAAATTTCTCCATCTACGACTTTCCGAGAAGGAACAGTCTGTAAAGTATCAGTCAACGCCTATGAACGCAACCCAGTTGTGCGACAAAAATGTATTGAACACTACGGGGCAACTTGCTATGTCTGCTGTTTCAATTTTGGGAAAGTGTTTGGGGAATTAGGAGAGGGCTTTATTCACATCCATCATCTTCGGCCGCTTTCTGAGATTGGTGAAGAATACGAGGTTAATCCGGTAGAAGATTTGCGTCCTGTATGCCCCAATTGCCATGCCATGATTCATCGACGTTCGCCACCACTTACGATTGAGGAAATTAACGCACTACTATTGAAGAGTGCTGCAAATTATTCAGCAACCTAACAAATCGCTATTCCATCGCCCAACGCCGATCGCACCACCCACCCTATCCCTGACCTTTGGTTAGTCTAAAATCTCCTGGGCCGCCAGAAAAGGCCATATGTGCGATCGACTTTCACGACAAAACTGCGGCAATCCAGAACTAGAAAGCGTACTATACCGCAAATCGCCCACACTGGAAAATTTTAATACTTTGCTTGAGTAAAACTTGACACAGATCCAAACCATAAATTATATTAGACCTATGGATGCAGCAGACATGATCTAATCATGACATCCCGTTACTCACGAGGGTCTAGGAATTCCGGTAAAGACGTTCTGAATACCAAAATTTATATTTTGGCGAAGGCTCCTTAAGGAGCCTTTGTTATTTTAGGGCTTCGGTAATTCCTTATTATTGAATTCAATTAAGATATGGACGGCGGCCCTGAGCGATAGACACGAATCACTTTTTTCGTCAATGTCTCAGCAGTAGATATTGCATCATTAATATTAGCAGTCAGTCTAGCAATATCGTCATCTCGCGTGCAGGCAATAATACCACAGTGGTCAGGTTGCAGCTTGTGCAGTTGAAAGAAATCCCGTCGGTTGACGGTCAAAACAGCCCGATTTTCAATGATGGCAAATGCTAATACATCCTCATCAGGTAGTCCAGCATTTCCTGCTTCTTGAACAGTCAGGACATCATGCCCCAAAGACCGCAGGTTTTGCACGACTTGCCGAGGAAATTGTTCGTCTGCGTAGAGACACGCCATAGGTTTATTTGATATTTTCAGGTGTATCTAACATTTCGTCCGCCTCATCTTGCAGTCTAATTGCTTCCTCAATTTCGTCAGGATAAGCTTCAGCATAAGCCCAAACATTTACCAAATCAGCAGCACTGAGATGGGGATAGCAGTCTAGGATAAAAGCATCGGTAGCGCCGTCATTGTGATAGCTGGCGAGCAACCAAACGGGAATGCGAGTTTCGTGAATACAAGCATCGCCGCCCATCACGCCGGGAGTTTTTGTAATCGGGCGGCCGCTGTTTTTCAGGCTTTGGGTTAAGATGCTGATTGCCTCAGCTTTCTCGGTTGGCGTTAATGCCAAAAGTTGTGTTTCTAATTCTTTGATTGTCATGGAAATTTTAGGATTTATGAATTATGTAGCTATTTGCTATTATAGTGCGCTCGCCCGAATCAGTTGACTCTAGATTGCAATCGAGGGAGCGTGAAAATTTTGATAATTTTTTTGATTATAGCTTGCTTGACAAAGCACAAAATATAGCGGTTCTCAAAAAAGTGAGGTATGCCCACGGAGGCCACGGAGGCCTATGCCCCTGAGTACCTCATATGAGAGATCGAAAGGCTATATGTAGTGTTTTGGGGCTAGATAATCATGTGTTTATACCAGTTCCAAATTAAGGCTGACTTATAAAATATTAGCCAAGCTGGCAAAAATAGGTTTGTACTTCCGTCCTTAAAATTCTCTTCTGTTCTCTTCCTTTGTGTCATAAACGTCTGCGGGGTTCGATCGCCCTTATTCTTTTTGAGACATCTCAACTCAAACGCTTGTCAGGGCTCGCTTTTGGGCTTACTTGTCACCCGTCAGCAAAATCATCCTATTTACTTATTGACAATTGCTCTTCTCTCTTGAATTGTCAGGGAACGAACATATAAGGTTAAAAATTGTATCATAAGCAACAGAAAGTACCGAATGCTTTATGTAGTGCTCTACAATGGAGAAAAGAAACAAGATTAAGAGGCGCGATCGCTATGGGTATCAATGAAAATCTAGACTGGGAAGAAGCATTTGAGTACAGAGCGGGCTTAACAGTGGAGTTGAAGTCCCAGCCAGGTGTTTTCGATACGATCGCTTACTATGAAGTAATGATGGTACCGCCCATCTGGTTAGAAAATGACCCGCGTCCCCGCTATCCTCACGAACTGCGAGTCGTTTCCCAGCAGCCAACTGTGTCCAATGTTTGCCGGATTTCAGAGAGCCCTGTTTTAGTCGCCTCCTAAGTTTTTTCAGCCGGAAATATTGGCGATGGCATCTAGCCAGCAATCAAACCGATGCAGTGATTTTCGGATTGAGATTGCTTGAGTTTACTTTGTAGCATCTGCTAAGTAGTCGTAGGATGCGCCGCCATAAACAACCCCTAACGCAGCATATCGACAATCTCACAGAGCCGCACCTGTGCGATCGAGAGCCGATGTAAATAAACCCAACACTTATTTTCTAGCCAAACTTTGTAAAAATGGTATTATTTTAGGGTTTCGGTAATTCCTTTCCCTATCACTAACCGCACGTTGGTCTAAAATCTCCTCAGCGACCAGAAAGGCGATATGGGCGATCGACTTTCACGAAAAAACTGCGGTCATCCAAAAGTATATTGGTACAAATGGTATAAATCCATCTTGATATTAATGAGAGTTGTTTGAAGTTTTTCCTTGGGTGACTAATTCGGTTTATTAACACAAAAGTGACCACTTTAACCATAAAATTTAAATTGGTATGTTAAGATGACACAAGCCCTTACCATACTTGATTTCAATTATGGCTGAAAAATTAATAATTAGAAACTTTTGTGGTATCCAAAATTTAGAAATTCAAATCAAACGAATAAATATACTTATTGGCCCTCAAGCCAGTGGTAAAAGTGTTTGCGCTAAACTTCTATTTTATTTTAAGAACTTTGTCTGGGAAATTTTATCGGTTGTAGAGAATGAGCAGACAAAACGCAATCTAGATTCAAACTATTCCAAGAGGTTTGAGGAATATTTTCCTCCTGATTCTTGGGGAAAACAAGATTTTTTCATCAGGTATGAAATTTCCAATGTTTTTATAGAAGTTAGGAGAAAACAGGATACCAAAGGTAGAATTTCCCTCAGCTATTCAGATTTTTTCAAGAAAGAATTGGCAGACCTACGCAATTTACTCAAAAAAGCCAGAGAGGAAAGCTCTGAAATAACTTTTAGTTTTAATATTATTAATAGTTCACTTTTTAGCCAGAAAATTTTAAAAGATCACTTAGTAGAAAGTTTAGGCAGATCCATTGGTCGAGAGGCAGCCTTCAATCAGCTTTTTATTCCTGCTGGCCGCTCATTTTTCGCTAATCTTCAGAGCAATATTTTTTCTTTTCTTTCAAGCAATAATACCTTAGATCCATTTCTAAGATCGTTTGGCTCAACATACGAAAGGATAAAAAATTTGCGTATACAATATATTCCTCCTGAAGATAAGTATACAAAAGATATAGTAGAGGAAATAAACAGGCTAATAGAGCAGTCTTTATGTGGTAAGCATATACACGAAAAAGGCAAAGATTTTCTGGAGGTGGCAGATGGAAGACGTATTAGTATTGCGAACTCATCTTCCGGTCAACAGGAAACATTGCCTCTGACAATTATCCTAGCTGCACTACCTGTTCTAGCTTCCCCTCCTGTCGGTCAGACAGTTTATATTGAGGAGCCGGAAGCGCATTTATTTCCAAGCGCACAGCGTAATATTGTCGAGTTGATCGCTACTGTCTTTAATTCTCGCAAAGAGCAACTTCAATTCTTTATAACTACCCATAGTCCTTATGTCCTGACAGCACTTAATAATCTGCTCCAGGCTGGGCTTCTTTATGAAGAGTCCAGCGAAGATATACAACATCAACTAGAAAAGATTGTATCTAGATACAAATCATTAGATGTGGACGACATCTCAGCCTATGTTTTGATGAAGGGAAAATGCAATAGTATTGTGTGTCCTGATACTGGGTTGATTGACGCGCGAGTAATTGATTCTGTTTCTGATGAATTAGCTATTGAATTCGATCAACTTCTCAACTTAGTTTGAATCGTATATGAAAAGTCTTCCAGAGTGTGAGGAACGTAAATCGGACACCAATATTGTCTTGAAGGAAAACAAAAGTAAAATAACGTTCCTCAACCCGAATCAAGACGAAATATTAAAAATTAAGGTTGATGGCTGCGTTATTAGTGACAATGAGACTTTGCGTTGCGACTATGCACTCATTCCTTCTGATGCAGTAGAAATATATGTAGAGTTGAAAGGAAGCGATATTGCACAGGCGGTTAAACAAATAGAATCAACTATTAAATTACTTTCGGAAAATCCCCAAAAGATTAAGAAGCTATGTTTTGTGGTGTCTACACGTGTGCCAAAACAAACAACAAATATACAACAGCTACAAAGTCAGTTTAAGAAAAAATTTAATGCTAGTTTCAGAATCAAGAATATTCAAGATGAGTATGATTTAAGTACGTCCCTAAGCTAAACTAACGAGAACTTTGATATGACAAACATACAGAACTCTATCAGAAAAGGAGTCAGCAGACAATTCGCCTGCATAAATAAAATTTAATTCACATATAAATCATTACGAGTTCTACCTTGAGAAGTATCTTTTTGGGGACTTACCCAACACATCCTACCACTCGCAACATATACTACGGCTCAGTGCGGAGTGTACAGCCTACCAAAAATCTTGTGTAAATCCTATTATGTATTACTGAATCCCTTGATCCCCGCAAGTAGCCCGCTTTATTGCATCAAAGTCGTGCGATATTTAGCTATAAATTAACATTAATTTAAACTTTGATGGAGGCATAAACAAGCTAGAATTCAATAGTTTGCGTGGAAGACATGGAGTTTAAATACAAAATGTCACAAATAACAAATTAATATCGATCGCACTTATCGATCGCACTTTACAAAACAACCAAAACTCAGGAGTCAATCGCTGATGATGCTAGGAACAACCGAGATCCCGCAATTAAAGCCGCTTTCCGACTCAGAACTACACAAAATGAACGCCTACTGGCGGGCGGCAAACTACCTATCCGTCGGACAAATCTATCTCCTCGACAACCCCCTACTCAAAGAGCCCCTCAAAATCGAACACGTCAAACCGAGACTCCTCGGACATTGGGGCACCACTCCAGGTTTAAACTTCATCTACGTTCACCTCAACCGCCTGATCAAAGCCCAAGACCTCAACACCATCTACATCGCAGGCCCCGGACACGGCGGGCCGGGCTTGGTCGCCAACACCTATCTCGAAGGTACTTATACCGAATATTACTCGAACATTTCCGAAGACGAAGAGGGTATCAAACGCCTGTTCAAACAGTTCTCCTTTCCCGGCGGTATCCCCAGCCACGTCGCCCCGGAAACCCCCGGTTCGATTCACGAAGGCGGCGAACTCGGCTACGCCCTCGTCCACGCTTACGGGGCGGCCTTCGATAACCCCGATTTGATTGTGGCGGCCGTTGTCGGCGACGGGGAAGCGGAAACAGGCCCGCTAGCTGCTAGCTGGCACTCTAACAAGTTTCTCAACCCGGTTCGGGACGGGGCCGTGTTGCCGATTCTGCACTTGAACGGCTACAAAATTGCCAATCCAACCGTGTTGGCCCGCATTCCGCAAGAGGAATTGGAAAGTTTGATGGTTGGTTACGGCTACAAACCTTATTGGGTGGAAGGTTCAGACCCGGAAACCATGCACCAGTTGATGGCTGCAACTCTCGATACCGCGATCGGCGAAATTAAGGCGATTCAGGAAAAAGCCCGGACAGAGGGCTATTCGGGCCGTCCCCAGTGGCCGATGATTGTGATGAAAACTCCCAAAGGCTGGACGGGGCCGAAGGAAGTTGACGGTAAGAAAACTGAGGATTATTGGCGATCGCACCAAGTCCCACTTTCGGAAATGGCTTCTAAGCCGGGACACGTCCAACTCCTGGAAGATTGGATGAAAAGCTATAAGCCGGAAGAACTCTTCGACGAAAAGGGCAAGTTAATTCCCGAATTGGCCGAACTCGCACCCAAGGGATCTCGGCGCATGGGGGCAAATCCCCACGCTAACGGCGGCCTGCTGCTGCGAGACTTGAAAATGCCGAAATTTGAAGACTACGCCGTTGACGTGCAAAAACCGGGCACTGTAATAGCAGAAGCAACCCGCGTTTCCGGCCGCTTCCTGCGAGAGGTGATGACACTGAATCAGGAAAACGCCAATTTCCGCATTGTCGGGCCCGACGAGACGGCCTCAAACCGCCTCGATCCGGTGTTTGAAGTGACGAACCGGATGTGGGCGGGGGAAATTTTGCCCGAAGACGACCACATCTCCCCCGACGGCCGGGTGATGGAAGTCCTCAGCGAACATCTATGTCAGGGATGGCTGGAAGGCTATTTGCTGACGGGACGCCACGGCTTTTTCTCTTGTTACGAGGCGTTTATTCACATCATCGATTCGATGTTCAACCAACACGCCAAGTGGTTGAAAACTACTAACGACATTCCTTGGCGCCGACCGATCGCCTCTCTCAACTACCTGCTAACTTCTCACGTTTGGCGGCAGGACCACAACGGTTTTTCTCACCAAGATCCGGGTTTTATCGACCACGTAATTAACAAGAAAGCGGAAGTGGTGCGGATTTATTTGCCGCCGGATGCGAACACTTTGCTGTCTGTAACGGATCACTGTCTCCGCAGCCGTCACTATGTCAACGTGATTATTGCAGGGAAGCAGCCGGCATTGCAGTATTTGGATATGGATGCTGCGATTAAACACTGTACGACCGGCATCGGCATTTGGGAGTGGGCCAGCAATGATAAAGGTGGCGAACCGGATGTGGTGATGGCTTGCGCGGGTGATATTCCGACGCTGGAAACTTTGGCTGCTGTTGACATTCTCCGCCGAGATTATCCGGATTTAAAAGTGCGGGTGGTTAATGTGGTGGATTTGATGACGCTGCAACCTGCTAGCGAACATCCCCACGGTTTGTCTGACAAGGATTTTGATAGTTTGTTCACGAAGGATAAGCCGGTGATTTTTGCTTTTCACGGCTATCCTTGGCTGATTCACCGCTTGACTTATCGCCGGACAAATCACCCGAATATTCACGTTCGGGGTTACAAGGAAGAGGGAACGACTACGACGCCGTTTGATATGGTGGTGATTAATGACCTCGATCGATTCCATTTAGTTGGAGATGTACTCGATCGCGTTCCGAAACTGAGTTCTGTAGCAGCTTACGGCAAACAAGCTATCCGTGACAAGCTGATCGAGCACACGCAGTATATCACCAAGCACGGCGATGATATGCCGGAAATCCGCGACTGGAAGTGGCCGCACGCGGGCCCGGTTTCGCCGGAACCGCCGAAGGAAACGAAAGATCCGACGGCGACACCAGATCAAACTGTGCGATCGGGTGCGCCTGGATAGCGATATTCTGGGTAGGGACACGGCATTGCCGTGTCCGGCACAGGATCGTGGATTAGGACACGGCACTGCCGTGTCCCTACGGGATTCCATTTGTATTAGAATAAAGCTTCAGCAAGCAATCTCAATTTCGAGGTATGCGCCCCGAACAATCGTGTCGATCGCGTTCCGAATCTCGTCTTGATGTTTTTGAATGCGAGGCCAAGAAGTAGACCGCAAAACCACAACAGTAATTTGTCGGCTTGCCAGGTTTTGTTGATAACGCAATCTGCGATCGGTCGTGACCAGCAGATTATACCCCTCGCGTTCGGCTGTGTCGAGCAGATTGCCATTTGCTAATGTTGACCATCCACGTTCATAAACAGTATCTACTTTATGATCCAGCAACGATCGGCGCAACGGTACTGGCGTACCTTGGTCGAACAATATCTTCATGCTTGCGCTATCTGCGTTAATGAGGCGAGGGTAGGGCGCGATCGAGTAGTACCTGTACTTGGGTGCGAGTTACTCCCGGAAACCATTCGAGAAACTGGTCAATAGAGGCTCCATCTTTAAGGTTCTCGAAAAAGGCGGCAACAGGTACGCGCGTTCCCCGAAATATCCATGCACCACTCACCTTGGTTGGATCGCGTTCAATCACTTCAAATAGGTCTACATTCTGCATGACGATCGTTGCTTGTTGCGGATCAAGTAAAACAATTAAGATAGAATTAATGTTAGCATAAATCAACGGTGGTTTAGGATTTGTACATTCAAAAGAGGCGGTAATGCTGAAAGAAATAGAAATCCAAAATTTTAGGTGTTTTGAGCAAATCAAAATTTCTGGGTTTGAAAGAGTCAATTTAATCGGCGGTAAAAATAATGCTGGCAAGACAGCCTTGCTAGAAGCAATTTTTCTCAATGTTGCTCCAGAAGCTGGCAGTCTAGAAATATTAAGAGAACTTAGACGGGAGTCCTCAGACGCCCTAGAAGCTATGCCTCAGAGAGCTTGGGATAACTTATTTTATGCACTAAAAAAAGATAGAATAATAGTAATTATAGGAAAAGAGGAAAATCAGAAATCCGAGCTAGTAGAAATATCCATAGAATCCCTCAATAAAGTTATAAGCATAGATGATATTTTGGGTATAGGTAAGAGGTCGCATCGTCAAGATATAAGAGAAATAATAGATTCTTTGCCGAAGGACAAGTCTGGTGTATCTGTAATAACTATTAAGTTAATAATAAACGAAAAAAAAGCAGTTACGTCTTCTTTAATAGCCAGTTCCAGTGGTTCAATAACTACTGGTAGCACTTCTACTACTGACCAAGTACCAATCATTCCTTCCTTTATCATGTTTTCTGGAAAAGAGATCACAGAAGCCTACGATCGAGCGCGTTTGGATGACAAAGATAGTGAAGTTTTGAAAGCTTTTCAAGTTTTAGACTCTTCTATAGAATCAGTAGAGAGTTTTTCGATTGGAGAACCCACGCTCTACTTGAGAAGAAAAGGCGAACAGCGTTTGCCTTTATCATTGTTTGGAGATGCCATTAACAGAGTTGCAGAAATAATCCTTAAACTGGTAAACAATAAGTATAAAATATTGCTAATCGATGAGATAGAAAATGGCATTCACCATACAAGTCAGCGGGAGTTTTGGAGAGTGTTATTTCGGTTGGCGGTTGAACTGGATACCCAGATTTTTGCTACAACGCACAGTTTAGAGATGCTTCAAGCATTTGCTGATGTGGGTTTAGAACCAAATCAGGAATGCAGCAGCGCATATTTTGAAATGGCAAAGAAATGGAAAACAGATCAAATAATCGGAATTCGGCGCGATTTGGAAACTCTTAGTTATGCCATTGAGCATCAAGAAGGAGTGAGAGGTGAGTAATATTGTCATAGTAGAAAGTAAAAATGATAGAATTTTCATGCAGGCAATGGTTGAGAAACTAAACTGCGATCTCCAGGTAGCATCACCTATTTATATAGATGATTATAAAAGTTTGGACGGCTTGGACAAAACAAAGTTAATCTCTGCTTTAAAAAATTTAAAAGCAGAGATTCCAAAAAAAGGGGTAAAAAAAATAGGGATTATTATTGATATCGATAACTATTCAGAGCAAGAGCGGCTGGGATTGGTAAACAACTGTATAAAAAATGGGTTTGGAACTGAAACTGAAACTTTGTCAAGCACTAAACAATTTATCGATATTTCTGGAGATAATGGAACAAAAGCCAAATTGGCTTGTTACTTTACAAATGTTGGAGGTCAAGGCGAACTGGAAACGCTTTTAAAGGAAATAAAGGCTAAAGATTCTACTCATGCTGATTGTTTGGATAGTTGGAAAGAATGCATAGAAGGCAAGGAAAAGGAAATCAAGAAGAAAGATTTTGATAAATTCTGGGTTAACACCTATGTGAGGTTGGATACTTGCTCAAAACAGGATCAGAAACAAGCTGGCAGAAAATGCAGTATGTTTGAGTTTGATTATGTTATGAAACACAAAAAAGATATTTGGAATTGGGCTCATCCTGCTCTCAATGATTTGAAGGAGTTTTTTACACTCTTTTGCTAACATAGTAAAATTCACACACAATTAACTCATGAGCTTAAAAATCTACTTTGTACGACACGGTGAAACGACTTACAGCCAGACTGGCGGTTTCTGTGGCCATATCGATCCCGAATTAACGCCCGTAGGTGCTCAAATGGCAGAACAGTTTGCCGCCACTTACGCCAAATTGCCTTGGAATGCTGTTTATGTCAGTCCGATGAAACGAACTATTGCTACTGCAAAACCTTTGTGCGATGCTGTGGGAATTGAAATGCAGCTTCACGACGGACTGAGGGAAATTAATTACGGTGAGTGGGAGGGCAAAACAGTAGAAGATGTCAAAAAAGAATACGAAGAAGATTATATTAATTGGCTGACTGAACCTGCTTGGAATGCACCGAATGGCGGCGAGACTTCCGTGGAAATTGCTAGCAGATCGTCCTTAGTTATCGCAGAAATTCAGGAAAAGTACAAGAGCGGTAATGTTTTGGTTGTCTCGCACAAGGCGACTATTAGAATTATTCTGTGCAGTTTGTTGGGGATTGATTTGGGACGTTATCGCTATCGCATTGCCGCTTTAGCAGCTTCTGTCAGTATTGTCAAGTTTGACGTGCGCGGGCCGCTGCTGGAGGTTTTGGGCGATCGATCGTACATGGATGAAAACCTCCGCAATTTACCCGGTACTTGAAATTGCGGGTAGGGTGCGCGCACTGCCTACCCGGAGTGTCTGAAACTAAATCGCGCCTATGTAAGACAATCCTAAAATAGTACCTGCTCCCAAAATATGACCAAAGGCAGTAGTTCCTAAAACTGCACCCAAACTCAAACCGCCGAACATACTAGATGAGGGCATTGCTGGGCCTGTGGTAGGATTCTGGATGGTTGATTTGCCGATCGCAATAGCTAAAATATTGCAAAGAATCATAATCAAACCGATCGTGGGGCTCCACTCTACGGTTCTGGGGGCAACGGCAAGTAAAATTGGTGTAAACATCGATCGGCTCCTTAAACTTTAGTAAATGAAAATCTGCATAGAAGATATATCAAAAAAATGCAACTGTTAGCTACAGATTGCATTAACAGTTAATTTTTCGACATTTTTCTTAATAATTTTCCCAGGATCTCAAGATTTTTTACTCCCCCTCTGCTGAAACCAAAGTTTGACAAGACGCGATTTCAATCGCCTAGCGATCGAAAGAACGAATCAACAGGACATAATAAAGCATGAAAATACTGGTGTTAAATGCGGGTTCTAGCAGTCAAAAGAGCTGTCTTTACGAGTTAAACGATGTCCTGCCCGATCGACCTTTGCAACCCCTCTGGTCAGCTCAAATTGATTGGACTCACCAGCAGGGTATAGCAGAGTTGAAAGTCAAAACAGCAAAAGGCGATCAACTTGAGGAGGAGTTTGCCTCAGACTCTCGCAAAGATGCTATTTCTCGAATGCTGGAGAGTCTTTGGAGGGGAAAAACTCAAACAATTAATGATTTAAAAGAGATTAATATTGTCGGCCACCGCGTCGTACATGGCGGGGAAGATTATCAGCAAAGTACGTTAATTTCGCCGGATGTTAAAAAGGCGATCGCCCGTTTATCTGTTTTCGCCCCTGTCCACAATCCGGTTAACCTCGAAGGTATCGAAGCGATTGAAAAAATCCTTGAAAATGTGCCGCAAGTAGCAGTATTTGATACAGCTTTTCATGCACAATTGCCGCCCGCAGCCTTTGTTTATCCCGGCCCCTATGAATGGCTGGAAAATGGGATTCGGCGCTACGGTTTTCACGGGATTAGCCATCAATATTGCGCGCGTCGGGCCGCCGACATTCTGGGTAAGGATTTGGCAGATTTGCGGTTGATTAGCTGTCATTTGGGCAACGGATGTTCTCTGGCGGCCATTCGCGGTGGCTGGAGTGTTGACACGACGATGGGATTTACGCCTTTGGAAGGTTTGATGATGGGAAGTCGATCGGGTTCGATCGATCCAGGCATCCTCATTCATCTGTTAAAACAATCCGATTTTACTGCTGAGAAACTTGATGGTATTCTCAATCGAAATTCTGGTTTAAAAGGGATTTCAGGGGTGTCTAGCGATCTGCGGCAGATAGGAGATGCGATCGCCCAAGGTAATCAGAGAGCTCAACTTGCTTTGGATATTTATGTCCACCGTTTGCGTGCCGGAATTGGTGCCATGCTGGCGAGTTTAGGAGGGTTGGATGCTTTAATTTTTACGGCGGGAGTTGGGGAAAATTCTGCTGTTGTGCGGGCTGCTGCTTGCGAAGCTTTTGGATTTATCGGGTTAAAATTGGATGGCGAGAAAAATCAACAGTCACCGATTGATCAAGATATTGCGGCAGTGGATTCAGCGGTGAGAATTTTGGTAATTCACACGCAGGAGGATTGGGAAATTGCGCGAGAATGCTGGAAACTTTATCACTAATTTATTTTAGGAATTCCTTCAAGAGCGATGGCTGATCAGCTTCGCCGAAGGGTCAACAATCACGAACGGCGCAACCGGAATATATCAAATTAATCTGTTTTTATCTGCTCTCATCTGCGATTTAAAAAAGAGAATGTATTCACCGCAGATGACAATGGATGGACGCGGATTTACGCAGATAAAGAGAGGTAGAGACGTTTATTCTTCCATTTTCCCTGAAACATCATTATTCTTTCAGCAATGCTGTGGGTTGATAGTAGCGCCGATTACAAAACTTGCCGTGGGGCGATCGGAATTTCAATAATAAACTCGCTCCCCTCTCCGGGTGCAGAAACGCAAGTCAATTTTCCGCCATGAGAACTGACAACAATCGAGTGAGAAATAGACAATCCCAAACCAGTTCCCGAACCCACGGGCTTAGTTGTAAAAAATGGATCGAATATCTTGTGCAGCACCTCAGTGCTCATCCCTGGCCCGCTGTCGGCAATTCTAATGATGACAGAATTCCTGTCAGTCACCTCTGTAGAAATTGTAATCGTAGGCTGTTGATGAGAGTTTTCCGGGCAATCTCTTGCTACGAGGAGAGCATCGATCGCATTTGTCAAAATATTCATAAACACCTGATTCAACTGAGACGCATAACAAGTAATTAGGGGTAGCGTGCTGTAATTTTTAATCACCTCAATTCCCAAACGCCCGCCCTCTTTTCTCAGGCGCGGTTGCAGCAACATCACCGTACTGTCGATGCCTTGATGGATATCTACCGACTTCATTTGCGCTTCGTCGAGGCGCGAGAAATTCCGCAAGCTTAGCACAATATCCCGGATTCTTTCTGCTCCTACTTTCATGGAATCCAGCAGCTTTTGCAAATCCTCGCTCAAGAATTCCAGCTCAATTGTTTCTATTTCTTCTAAAATTTCCTCAGCCGGTTCTGGATAGTGATGCTGGTAAAGCTCAATCAAGTTTAGCAAGTCTTTAACGTATTCGCTAGCCGGATTAAGATTGCCGTAGATGAAACTTACAGGATTATTAATTTCGTGAGCTACACCAGCGACCATTTGCCCCAAACTAGACATTTTTTCCGTTTGGATTAATTGAGCTTGAGTTAGTTTAAGTTCGCGCAAAGTTTGTTCTAAACGCTCGTTCTTTTCATTTAACTCCTGCGTCCGCTCTTGCACTTTCTGTTCCACCGAATTGTAAAGGAGAGCATTTTCCAAAGAAATAGCAACTTGGGAAGAAAGCAACCTTAAAACTTCCAATCTGTGAGGAGTAAATGCTCCGACAGTCAAATTGTTTTCTAAATAAAGAATGCCGATCAGTTTGCCTTGATTGATGATTGGAGTACACAAAATAGATTGCAGTTGGTGTTTAGCGATGTAAGGATCTGCTGTGAATAGTCCCTCAGCCGCCGCATTGCTCAATACCAAATCCGAGCGAGTCCTTTCCACATAATTAATCACCGTCACAGGTAAATCCTGATAGCCTTCAACAGGCGTAAATTGCAGCACGGCTACATCTTCAGAAAATACTGACGCTTTAGCTGAAATCAACAGTTTGCCATCTCTGACTAAAATCAGAAAACCTAATTGAGCACCCGCATTTTCTAAGGAGATTCTCATCAAAGAAGCCAGCAACTTATCGAGGACAATTTCGCTAGAAATCGCCAGAGATGCTTTCATTACCGTTGCCAAATCCAGCACTCTCGCATCGCTGCCCGTAGAAGTATGAATAGTTGTGGTAGTTTGATTGTTGTTAAAACTTCCGTTGAGCGGCGTCATTTCCCGCAACTGCGGATACTTCTGTTCTAAATCTTCTACTTTGCGAACTGCACCCCAGCGCAAGTAGCACGAGTGAGCTTCACGCAAGTGGATTTTGGCATATTGATACTTGCCTTTACTCAACCAAAACTTAGCTGCTAGTTCATTAGCTAGCGCTTCATTTTGAACAAACTCATTGTCTTGGGCTAAATTTATAGAGAAATCGTACAATTCTACAGCTTCTGAATCTTTCTTGGAAATTCTGGCTATTTCTGCTTGTACTAAAAGGTACTTGTGCAGAAAATTTTCGGCACAGTTGTCTGCCCAAATTTTCATCTGTTTTTGGTTTTCCTCTAACTTTTCCAAGTATTCCTTTTGCTTGTCTTCTGAAACATTTGGGAAAACGGCGGCTAAAGTTAGAGAAAAGAAAAAATTCCATTCGGTAGCGGGTATGGCTCCGGTAATAAAAGATAGCTGTTTTTCTACTTCAAAAGCTAGTTGTAGCGCTTCGTTGAAGTTGCCGTACCAGTACATTACCTGGCATTTACGAATCTGATAAAGGCAGAGCGAGTACAAATTTTGATGAGCTTGACAGTTGTGTACGTATTCAGCTTCGCTGATATCTTCGCTTTCAAATACAAACTTTTCAGGAGTTAGTTTGCTCAAGTTACGGAGAATTAACTCTACCCCTAATAATATATCGGTTACGAGCTGATTTTTTGTTTTTTGGCTGAACTGCAAATACCTGCTCGTATCGACCAAAATTTGCGAGATTTCTTTACCTTGAAAAAAGGAGTTAGCTATGCGGTTGGACAGGATATAACCCGCATACTCTAAATCTCCTGATTCTAAAGCTGCTTGATATCCTTCATTGCTGATCGCATGGGAATCTTTGATGTGATTGAACCAGTAATAAAAAATACTGACCAGGGATGAACAAGCTCTGCACTTCAAGCCGATATTGCCAGATTTTTCGCTGAGATTCAGCGATAGCAAGCCAAATTGATACGCAGCTTTGTAATCTCCCGAAACTGCGTTTAAGAACATACCGTAGCCAGCATAGCAAAGAGAGGCTTCGGGTACTAAACCGTATTGTAGAGAAAGATTGACTCCTTTTAAAACGCTGACTTTCCACAAGTCGGGATTTTTGAGGTAAGCCGATGTCAGCAAGTTTGTAATTAATTTGACTGCAACTTTTTTGTCGGGTACAGTCATTTCGGGGGCGTCAATTAGGGAAGCTATTTCTCTACCTGCTAAAATATTTGTAGCTGCTGCAAATTCTTCGGATATGACTTTTTGTAGCCCGTCTAGTGGCAAGTCAATGCCTAGCAAGTCCAAAGCTGTGATTCCGGCTTTAACGGCTTCTTCGTACTTCGCCCGCAGGGTGTACTGCACGATCAGCAGGTTGTAAATTTCTACCTTTTCTAAGGGCGATCGCGCTTTTTCCAGAGTTATATTAATAAATTCTTCAGAATTCTCGAAATAACCGTTTAAATACTCAACATTTGCCCGCTCCATGTGCAAGGCAAAGGCTAAATCGTAGTGGGCATCCCAAATATCGGCGCTCAAACCATCCATGCCTGCGGTCAAATACTGCAAGGCAGCAACATAAGCAGTGGCATCTTTGGCTCTGCGGGCCGCGTCTAAATTCAGCGTTGCCAGTTCAATTAATTCTCGATCGTCTTTAATTAGCGATCGAGCTACATTCAAGTGATCGACTAATTCAAAGATTCTGTCAGCGCGATATTCAGCCGGGGTGTTTTCTAGGATTTGCCTGCCTATTTTCAGGTGAACTGCCTTTTTTTGCGAGTCGTCAATCAGAGCGTAAGCTGCTTGTTGTACGCGATCGTGCAAAAATTTATAATTCAGAATTAATAGCGGAAATAGCACGTAATCTAATGACTTG
Organism: Microcoleus sp. AT3-D2; assembly: GCF_036705715.1. Classification (NCBI taxonomy): domain Bacteria; kingdom Bacillati; phylum Cyanobacteriota; class Cyanophyceae; order Oscillatoriales; family Microcoleaceae; genus Microcoleus; species Microcoleus sp. AT3-D2. Next base: position 16,413 of record NZ_JAUBVE010000017.1, read on the forward strand.
CTTTCCAATTCCGAAGTTGGCAGAATCAGTCCCGACTTAATCGCCGGCAACAGGTGAGAAAAAGTTTCCGAGGCTTCTTTTTCATGAATTAAAGAAAGAGTATTTAAGTCAAATTCGTTGCCCAAACAAGCCACTAAACGCAAAACTTGCTGCGTTGAACTTGGCAGTTTTCTCAATTTTTGTACCATCAAATCTACTACATTGTCAGTGATAGCGCACTGCTCAATTTGAGTCATATCCCAATGCCAGCCGCCCTTGCTCCCCGACTGGGGCGGGTGAAAAACTAGCAGGTTTTCCTGATACAATGTTTGCAGGAATTGATTGACAAAAAAAGGATTGCCGTCGGTTTTGCTGATTACCAATTCAGCTAATGGTTTGACAGATTCTCGATCGCTGTGCAAAGTCTCGGCAATCAAATGAGTGATGTTTTCCACCCCCAGCGGCGACAAAGCAATCTGATTAATGATAGCTTCCTGATTTCGCAGCGTCTCCAAAGTCATCATTAAAGGATGAGTGGGACTAACTTCATTATCCCGATAAGCACCAATTAAAAACAGATATTGCGTAGCTTCATCTGTCATCATCAATTCGATCAATTTGAGAGTAGCAGAATCAGCCCACTGCAAATCGTCGAGAAAAATGACCAGCGGATGTTCTGGCTGGCAAAATACGCGAATGAAATTTTGAAAGACTAAATTAAAGCGGTTCAGAGATTCCGTCGGCCCCAATTCAGCTACAGGAGACTGAGCTCCGACAATTAGTTCAACTTCGGGAATGACATCAATAATAATTTGCCCGTTTTGACCGAAGGAACTGCGGAGTTTTTCGCGCCAAACTGCTAATTGAGCTTCGCTTTCAGTTAACAGTTGCCGCACCAATTCCGAAAAAGCGCTGACAACGGCCGAGTAAGGAATAGTTCGCTTGTACTGGTCAAACTTTCCCCAAATAAAATATCCACGTCTGCGAGTGATAGGTTTGTCTAAAATCTTCACCATTGCAGATTTGCCAATGCCGGAATAACCGGCAATCAGCATCATCTCGCTGCGGGATTTATGCTGTCCTCTCGCCAAAACTGACAAGGGAATTTCTTTTTTCGATTTGCTCTCTTTTTTGATGACAGAAATTTGAGAATTGTCGGTGCGGTAGCCTCGATTATTTGTGGCTGCTACCCGTTCAAATGCCGCTAAAAGAGTTTCAACTTCTCGCTGTCTGCCGTAAAGTTTTTGAGGGATTTGAAATTTGTCGGAAATATCTTGGCTGCCGAGAGGAAACTCAGAAACAACCCCAGAGGTTTGCCACTGAAACAGGCAGGATTCCAAATCGGCTTTTAGTCCCCAAGCACTTTGATAACGCTCCTCAGCGGTTTTTGCTAACAATTTCATCACAATATCTGAAACAGCTTTAGGAATTTCTGGGACTATTTCAGCGAGAGGTACTGGCTGTTTGGCGATGTGACAGTGAACTAACTCCATGGGATCTGTAGTGGGAAAAGGGAGTTGTCCTGCCAGGATTTCATAGAATGTCACGCCGAGGGAATAAAAGTCGGTGCGGTAATCGACTACCCGGTTCATTCTGCCGGTTTGTTCGGGCGACATATAGGCTAAAGTGCCTTCTAAAAAATTGGGATTTTTACTGGGAATATTTTCTAGGTTGGATGCTGTTGAGATGCTAAAATCTATTAGTTTCACTTGTCCTGTAGCAGGATTAAAAACTATATTAGAGGGATTTATATCTTTATGAATTACATTTTTTCCGTGAATCTCTCCCAAAGTTTCAGCTACTTTGATGGCAGTAGTCAGAAATCCTAAAAGTGTAAATTTTTGGGAACCCATAAAAATTTTTAAAGATTCCCCGCCAAAATCTTCTAAGATCATTGCCAGACTATTTCTAACCTGTTGCAACTTATACACTTTCACAACTCCGTCCAACAGGCTTAAGTTGGCAGTGATCTCATATTCGCGCTTGTATCTATTCAGTTCTTCAGGAGTCGGATAGTCTTCTTTGATAAGTTTGATAATAACAGGTTGGTTGTTCTGCTCGTTGTGACCGCGGTAAACCAGGGAAGTGCTGCTTTCATAAATGAGAGCGAGAACTGCAACGCCGGGAATTGCCATCATAGTTGGGTTCTCTCAAATTAGGTGTGCTTGGTCAATGTTACAGGACTGACGCGCGGCGGGCTAGAAACCGGGTTTCTTCGTTGCTAGTCGTTGACAAACCCAAGATTTTATCGTGTAAATCGGGTTTCTTTTCGTAAATCCTATGTTATTCTTCATTATCGCTCAAGAGCTATCTTTTGGGATGTGTGGGAAAGCAGGCCTTGACAGCAAAGAGCTACTGCTGACAAAAGCGCCCTGGGGCTTTCGTCACCTCAGCAGTTAGGTAAACAAAATCACAAATACAGGATTTGTGTAAGGATTTACTCTAATGCTCGATCGCCATTCTGACAACCAAATCATCTCCGATTCCAAGCAATCGCTTGACTTTAGGGGATCTTCACCACATCTCGTGAAAATATGCAAGTGGTGAAAGATGTATTTTTTTCCGTGAGAAGGCCCGAATTGTGGGTGCTTTAAAAAAATCGGCCGGTGCAAATCTTAACTATAATTGGCGACCGAGGCGCTGAGGGAAGTAAGTGTTGCTTCGGAATCTGAAATTTTCTTCAGTTCTATCTATTTTGACCGATCGATTAACAATACTAACTGACCTAAATTATCCAGGATACAAGCCCCCGGATTCATCCGTCCAGAAATAAAAAACCTGTATCCCATAAAGGAACCCCCGAATTTATCCGTGGGGTCAATCCTTCAATTCTTTAATCTAAAATCTAAAATCTAAAATCTAAAATCGATTGACCGTTTGAGCAGAGTAAATTTGACAAAAAATGCTGAATTATTGCACCTTGTCTGGTGCGCGGCAGCGAACCCTACATTAATCAAATTTGCCTAACTCTTAAGAAAATTTTAGGAAAGATTAAGAATTATTGCCATAAAACCCAGGTAAAGTGGTTTAAATTGCGAGTCAAATGCCAAGCAGACAAAGCGTTTGAGCATTTCCCAAATGTGTAAATCCTCAGAAACTTAGTATTTCTCAAGGATTCATCCGGTGAGAAAATCAGAAACAACCTTAAAATTTAGCAGTAATCGCCCGATCGGGCAATTCTCAACCAGCACCAGGAAAAAAACCTATGAAATTGGCTTATTGGATGTACGCAGGCCCAGCCCACATCGGCACTTTGCGCGTCGCCACTTCCTTCAAAAACGTCCATGCAATCATGCACGCACCGATTGGAGACGACTATTTTAACGTCATGCGTTCCATGCTGGAGAGGGAACGGGATTTCACTCCAGTAACTACCAGCGTCGTTGACAGACACGTACTGGCGCGGGGTTCGCAAGAACGGGTGGTGGACAACATCACCCGCAAAGACAGAGAAGAACACCCAGATTTAATCGTGCTCACCCCGACTTGCACCTCCAGCATTCTGCAAGAAGACTTGGAAAACTTCGTGGAGAGAGCTCAATTGGATGCCAAAGGCGATGTATTGCTGGCGGATGTTAACCATTATCGGGTAAACGAACTGCAAGCTGCCGATCGCACTTTGGATCAAATCGTCCAATTTTACATTAACAAAGCCCGCAAAAAAGGCGATTTAGTAGAAGCCAAAAGCGAAAAACCATCTGTCAACATTATCGGTATGTCTACGCTGGGTTTCCACAACCAGCACGACTGCACCGAGTTGAAGCGTTTGATGGCAGATTTGGGCATTGAAGTCAACGAAGTTATTCCCGAAGGTGCTTCGGTTCATAACTTAAAAAGACTGCCCCGCGCTTGGTTTAACTTGGTTCCTTATCGGGAATTGGGGATGATGGCCGGGGAGTATTTGCAAAAAGAATTCGGCACGCCGATGGTGGATATTACGCCGATGGGTGTGGTAGAAACTGCGCGCTGCATCCGCAAGATTCAGCAAGTTTTGAACGCTCAAGGTGCGGATGTTGATTACGAAAACTTTATTGATCAACAAACTCGATTTGTGTCGCAGGCTGCTTGGTTTTCGCGATCGATCGACTGCCAAAACTTAACCGGGAAAAAAGCCGTCGTATTTGGCGATAATACCCACGCTGCGGCGATGACGAAGATTTTGGCTCGCGAGATGGGAATCCACGTTGTGTGGGCTGGAACCTACTGCAAACACGACGCTGACTGGTTCCGGGAACAGGTTAGCGAGTATTGTGATGAAGTGCTCGTCACCGACGATCACGGGGCGATTGGAGATGCGATCGCCAAAGCGGAACCTTCGGCGATTTTCGGCACGCAAATGGAACGCCACGTTGGTAAGCGCTTGGATATTCCCTGCGGCGTAATTGCTGCACCGATTCACGTCCAAAATTTCCCGATCGGCTACAAGCCATTTTTGGGTTATGAAGGCACGAATCAGTGCGTAGATTTGGTCTACAATTCCTTCACTTTGGGAATGGAAGACCACTTGCTGGAAATCTTCGGCGGCCACGATACCAAGGAAGTGATTACGAAGGGTATTTCGGCTGATTCTGACATGGGTTGGACGAAGGATGGACAGGCAGAATTGAACAAAATCCCTGGTTTTGTGCGGGGTAAGGTGAAGCGGAATACTGAGAAGTTTGCGCGCGATCGGGGAATTGATAAGATTACCGTTGAGGTGCTGTACGCAGCGAAGGAATCTGTCGGCGCATAGTTAGTTGATGGGGTGGGCATTTGGCCCACCTTACTCAAAATGCAAAACTGCTTTAAGCAGGAATGAACTTTTCTATACGAGATAGTAGATTCAGGGCCAAATCATCTTCTTCTATCACATCTCGGTTTAATCTCTCTTGAAGTAGCCAAATAAGATGATTTACCGAAACTTCCTTAACTTTGATATTACCGTAATCACTGATTTCTCGCGTTTGACCTAGAGTAATAATCCAAACTTGTTTGCTTTTGCCATCAATTCTAAGAGTTTTTTTCTTTTGTACACCGTCTGAAGATCTCAGGTTAAATGTCAACTGAGCCTGCTCAAGCTTATTTATATAGTTTTCAATCTGGTCTTTTTTATATTCTTCAAAACCCTCCCTGAGCGTGCAATCATACATTACTGCAAGGTTGCCAATAATGAAAAATCCATCGGCTCTACCAGCTTGGTTTCTTTTGTCATATTGATAGAGATAATGGATGCCCAAATTTTTCAGTAATAAAAAAGTCAAGTCCTCAAATTCACTTGAGCTGGTTGTATGTACTATTCGCTTAAATTGCTCAATTATTTGGTTTTTAAGTTCATCACAGGTGATAGGAGTGGGGAGCAACTCAGCAGGAGTATCATTTTGCTCTATTTGGTCAACATCAAGAAGTTGGATTCTATTGGCAAATCGTCTCCCATCTTCGCTCTCACCAATGGTAAAGGTAACTGCATCGCCTACTTTCAAACTTTCAAATTTATTATCTTCTACTTCCTTGGCTATAAAATAGAGTTCTTGAGTGCTTCCCTCAAGCGTAATGTAACCCCATTTTTTGTTAGTAAAAATATTTTTTACATACCCAGAAAAACGAAGTTTTGTTGTAGAAAACCGATGATATCCTTCGCTGACTAATTCTATTTTATTAGCAAAAAACCGCTGGCCATCCTTGCTTTGACCAACAGTAAAAGTAACGACATATCCCAGCTTCAAAGTTCCAAATTTATCGTGTTCAACTTGTGAAGCGATAAAATAAAGGTCATCAGTTTTATCATCGGGGGAAATGAATCCGCCTCTTTTATCACTAAAAATTTTTACCACTCGTCCTTGAAAACGGCTTGTCTCTGAAATTTCCCCCATTTTTGGCCTCGAATACTGAACGATGATTGAGAAAGTAATATTTTATCTGAAAATGATTAACTCTCTCGTAACTTTAGAATCAGCTTGAAAGAGTATTTGCTACAATTGATTTATCAAATAAGTATACCTTAGATATTATAAGCCAATCCACACATAATAAAATGGTAGTCCTGCATTGTCAGGACTACCCGATCGCACTTATGGAAATTGATGAAAATTAGCATCCGCGCCAGCAGTTGGCGCACAAGATTTAAAAGAATTCTCTGCTTTGTCATCGCGATCGCCTGTTAGTACATAAGTCCTCTCAGCAATCCAAAGTGCCAGTTTTTTAATTGTCTGTCGGCTAGTCAGTTGCAGGGAAACTCACAAAAAAATATCATTCTCAGTAACCAGCTTTCGACTATACATTCAATCCTCTTGTGGGGCGGGCTTCTAGCCTGCCCCTAAAAGCTTATTGAGAATAGTGCCCGATCTCAGGGGAAACGGAAATTGCATCCAAGGATTTCCTCCTTGAGGCCAATTGTGAAAACTGTACTGTTCGATCGCCCTAATCAATCCAACTTACCTAGATTAGACGCATCAACATCTTTTAAAGGAATGACTTATGAACTTCACAGCAAGACTCACACAAACCAGCTTACTCGGTTTAATGCTATTTGCCAGCAATCCAGCGGCAACCTTTGCTATAGGACAATCGAACACAAGCACTGCACCAACAGCGTCTCGCACTCAGTCTCCGATTGAAACCATACAAATAGCTCATGTATCCACTCCCCAAAAACAGGTGAGAGATTTTTGTGCTCGCAAAAGACAGAAAGTGGCAAACTATTTCGAGACCAGCAACTTTCGGATTTATCTGTGCTACAACCACGCTCATCAACTATATTACTACGGGGTTAAAAAGAGTAACGGCAGCACGATCGCCCTGCGTGCTCGAACTGAAGAGGGGACTGGTTACGTGGCAAAAAATGGCACCTACGATTACATCGTTACAGGAGCCAGCCTTAGTATTTATAACAAAGGCAAACGCATTCTCGAACAACGAGTGATTCGCTCCCTTTAGTATTTAAATGCGATCGCTCTTTCAAGCCCCGAATTCTTCAAAAAGCCGGGGATTTAACAGAATATCTGGCTTTTCTGCTGAGGCAGACGAAAGTTTGTATAATTTAACCTCGAATTCAAATGACCGGCGCTTCGCCACATTTGAGTTTGAGGTTAATATCGTTTCCGGTTGCATCAACATAATAAAATCGAGTCAACTGTTAACACTCAACCATTCAGTTTTTCGACTCACAGTCAACCGTCAACAGTCAACAATAATTCCGGTGCAACCGGAATTGATATAACAAGTTTCAACCGCCGAATAATCTCAAAATAAAAAAACCCTCCCCAACAAGGAGAAGGGAGGGTGAAAAGACAGTGAGAAATTTAAGTTTTTGCAGAATTAACAATAAGGAGTTACATCTTCGCCACACTCGTCAGCCAAATAACACAAAGCTCGAAAGCGCAGCCCAACCACTTGCTCGTAAAGCGGATTTAACTTGCACAGCGGCGGAATGGATAATAAAGTGCGATCGCCAATTTTAACTTCCCGCTCAAACGGACACTGGCTGGGAATAAACTTACACAGCAACCGAGCCAACTTTTGACTTTTAATTGCAGTGTTATCAAGCCATTGTTTTAGCGGATGCAAGGGGTCAAAGTGTGGCTTTTGACCGTAAGGTTGAGAATTTGTAGCGACATTAACGGCTGTTTCTTGTTTGCCAAATCCTACCCAATTTGGCAGAGTTCGGTAGGAGACTGTATGCTCAAATACGTTCATTTTGCTCTCTTCCTCTTTTATAACGAGGTGCCAAGAACTCTCTGTAGAGCTTGTGCGATATTATCTACAATCAGTATCTACAGCATCTCGTTTTGCTTTACCGGATTGAACTTCTTAAATTAATGACTTAGGGCGAGAAAAGTAGTTCCTGATTTTTTTTAGTCACGGTGTGCGATCGAAAAAGTGTCCTCATTTCAAGCCGAACAATTGATTGATAGGGTAAAAATTCTGTCTTCTACGTTCTAGCTTCAACCTTCGGTTGACTCTCCTTTTGTAGTTCAATTACAATTGTGACGCATCGAGGTGAATTATCCTATACGTGAAAATGCGGAACTTTTAATAAAACTTATCATATTTCTAAATAAGCTCTGCTGCAAACAACCCTGAAACCCCGCCCCAACTATCTTTGCTCGCGATCGCTCAGAAACTTCTACAATGAGAAATAATCGGTATCACCGCCCTCACAACCCATGAGTAACCCAGAAACCAAAGCTATCACCCGCGAATTGCAAAGCCACGCCGCCATTCTCGGTGGCTTCGTCTCCCTCCTCTGGATTATCGAAATTGTCGATGCCTTCCTGTTCGGAGGCAGGCTGGATGTCTACGGAATCCGCCCCCGCAGCCTCGACGGACTTCAAGGCATCCTGTTGATGCCTTTTCTGCACGGCAGTTTTGCTCACTTAGCTGCCAATACCCTCCCTTTAGTGACATTGGGTTGGTTGATAATGCTGCGAGAAATAAGCGACTTTTTTATCGTGAGTGCCGTCACTGTGCTAGTCAGCGGATTCGGAGTTTGGCTGACCGGCGCGCCCAATTCCATTCACATTGGTGCTAGCGGATTAATCTTTGGTTACTTCGGCTTTTTGCTGCTGCGGGGCTATTTTGAACGCAGCTTTACCTCTATTTTGGTATCTTTAATTGTCGGTTTCTTCTACGGCAGTTTAATTTGGGGAGTTTTGCCGCAGCAGCCGGGAGTTTCCTGGCAAGGGCATTTCTTTGGCTTCGTCGGCGGGGTATTAACAGCTCAACTTTTGGGGCGGCAGAAACGGCGAATTAACTAGAATAAGACTGAGGCTGCATCCTATCCTCACCTTGGTTTATTGCTCATAAATTATCTGAAAGCGTAGGTTTTTTGTCAATAAACCTGGTTTCTTGTGTAATATCAAATCCGTTAGCATCGGAATAGTAAATTCGAGTTCAGTGTTCACGGCGTTGACTGTTCACTGTTCACGGCGTCAACAGTCAACAATCAACAGTCAACATCATTCCGGTGTAACCGGAAATGATATAACAATTGCATCCACGAAAGTATGCCTAACTGCTGACCAATAATTCAACGCGGGCGGGCAAGCACACTGTAAAAACCGAACCGCAACCTAACTCGCTTTCAACTTGCATATCGCCACCCATCATCACGCAAAAGTGACGGCTAATAGTCAATCCCAAACCGGTGCCGCCATACTTGCGCGTAGTTGATGCGTCGCCCTGCATAAACGCTTGAAATAAATGCTGCAATTGTTCGGGGGGAATCCCAATGCCCGTATCAGCTACGCGAAAAATTATTGAGTCGGAAGGTTCTGCTATTTCTTGAGTGGTTAAGCTGTTATGTTTAACTCTTTCAATGCAGAGGGTAATAGTGCCCTGTTCCGTAAATTTGGCTGCATTGCTCAGCAGGTTGAGCAATATTTGACGAGTTTTGGTAATGTCCGCATACATCATTCCCAAGTCGTCACCACAATCAACTTCAAACTTATTAGAATTTTTATCTACCAAGGGTTTAACAGTAGAAACTACCTCGTCAATTAAATTAACCGGGTTGAAAGTTTCTAAGTAAAGTTCCATCCGACCCGCTTCTATCTTAGAAATATCTAGAATGTCGCTAATTAAAGATAGCAAGTGTTTGCCCGCTGTTTGAATTTTTTGCAAGTCGGGGATAAAATCTTCGCAGCCTAAATCCTCGGCGTCTTCTTTGAGCATATCGCTGTAACCAATAATCGCGTTGAGGGGAGTTCGCAATTCGTGGCTCATATTCGCTAAAAAGGCGCTTTTGGCTTGGTTGGCAGCTTGAGCTGTTTGAGCGACTTTTTGGAATTCTTCTGCTAATTTGCGCTGGGTAATATCTTCGGCAATACCGACGATGCGGTAAATTTCTCCGGTTTGGCTGCGGACTGGAAAAGCCCGATCGCGCACCCAGCAAACTGAACCGTCCGTTGGCGTAGCCCCCGTAGGGGATCGCACTACCCGATACTCCTCATCATAATCGCCCCGCACCTGTTTCTCAAAAGCAGCCTTGACGCGATCGAGATCCTCCGGGTGAATAGCATCCCAAAAAGCCTGCGGTTCTGACTGCAAACTCTGACAGCTCAAATTCCATATTTTTTCGCAAGCAGGGCTCACATAAACTAGCTGCTTTTGATTGGGTTCTCTAATCCAAAATACCTCATGAATATTTTCTGCCAACTGGCGAAACCGCTCCTCGCTAGCCCGCAACTTCTCCACAGCACTGTGAAATTCAGTCACATCCTGAATCAGCGATGCTACCCCAATGATGCTGCCGTCAGCATCAACCAAAGTCGTATTGTACCACTCGCACAGAATTATTTTGCCGTCTTTTCTGATGTTCTCGTTAAGGCTGGTAACTCCTCCTGTATTAGTGAGCAAAGTTATAGATAGTTGCCTGACATACTCCTTAGCACTTTCAGGAACTATGAGATCGACTCCGTGGCGTCCCATTGCTTCCAAGCGGTTGTATCCAAAAATTCTTTCCGCTGATAAATTCCATTCCGCTACTTCAAAGTTTAGATTCCATTCAATCGCTCCCAAAGGAGTTTGGTGAAGATGGAGAGCCAGTTTTTGCTGCGAGTTTTTCAGAGAAATAATTAATTGATTTTTATCGGCGATCGCAGATTCTACCCGATCTTCGAGAGTAGTAAACGACTCTTCCAATTGATCGGCCATCATATTAAAAGAGCGAGCCAGGACACCGACCTCATCCTCCCGCTCTACAGACGCCATCAAGCGGGAATCTACTGCCATCCCGTCCCATTCTCCCCGGGACAAAGCCTCCGCAGCCTTGCTCAGACGCCGAATCGGTACAACAATCCACCTAGAAGTCAGAGCGCCAATCGCCGTTGCCAGCACCAAAGCACCCAGACACATCACCACAGTATACCGAGTGTTGGCATTAATCCTTTCCATAAAATCGGCTTCAGGAACCGTCACCACAATCAACCAGTCAAGGCCCCTGCTGTCTGAGAGCGGTGTCACCTGTAGAAATTGCCGCTGACCGTCGATCGTAAAATCTAACTGGCGAGATCTGTCAATTTTGTGCAAATCCCCGAAGCGTTCTGTCAAATAGCGGGCAGTCGATCGAATCAGAACATTCTTGCTGCTGGCTGCCACAATCCGTTTCGGAACGCCGTTGCTAACAATAAATGGCGGTTCCAGAGTAGAATTTGCCACCAATTGCCCAGATCTTTCTACAATAAAAGTCTGTCCTGATTTGCCAATTTTTAGACCTTCCAAGAATTGATTGAGCTTGGAAAGTGTCAAGTCAGAACCCAGGACTCCTATCAGTTTCCCATCATCGCCATAGACTGGTTGAGCAGCCGTAATCGCTAGTTTGGGAGCATCAAAATAAGTATAAATTTTACTCCAAGTCGGTTTACCTGCCTGCACCGGAGCTATGTACCAAGGTCTGATGCGGGGGTCGTAGTTGAGAGTAGTTTTTAATAGCTTGGTTGATTCCCCGAACTCCGACGGCGCGTAGCTGTAAAAGTTATAGCCCGTAGATTGATTGGAAATCTGAACTTGCAACTTGCCGTCGTCGAGGCGTTCAACTCCAATAAAATCTTTTTGTTCAGAGGCGAATTGAATGTAGCTAATTTTATCAAAGGTTTTGATTTGTTTGGAGAAGTAGCGTTGCAAATTATCAGCATCCTGCACGTTCAAAATGCCGAGACGGATGGCATCTAGATTGAGCTGGTTTATTTGGTGTGGCGTTTCAATATAACTATTAATATGTTGCTGGATACGCGATGTGACTTCTGTCCGCAGTTGTGCGGCAACATCGTTGACGGCTATGCGCCCGTTCCGCAGCGACAGCCACCCCGTCAACCCTACCGCAGCGAAAGTCTGAAGGGCAAAAGGCACAACAAGGACGATGCGAATTGGCACTTTGCCCGACATTTTTAAAATCGAGTCGGTTAGATATTTGATTGGCATGGTAAAGCAGAACTATTATTAACCCACAACATTCGGGTCAAGTACAAATTGATGAGCGCAGGTTTTGAAGTTGAGATGGTTTTAGTAGGCAAAGTGCTGTTAATAACTCGGAATCTGCCGCTGGCAACTGAATTTTTAACGACTGCCACCGCCATCTTAGCGCGATCGTCCGCTTTGGGAACATTGGCGATCGAGATGAATGCAGTATCAATCCTGGACTCACTCTACACGCTCATACTATTAGAGATTTGAGATTAAAGAATTAAAGAATTGGGAAAGACTGATTCTGTAAGGGTTTAGAACTTGCATGCTGTTGCATTCTTTTTTTAAACTGGTATCTGAAACCGAGTTTTTTTAGCGTTTCGGCGGGCTGCAACGACGTATTTTCGTGAAAAAAAAAACCGATGGATGCCCAGGCGGATAGCCACCAGTGCATCCAGCACTAACAATTTTTCCACTCCTGACGCGCGCTAATCAAACAAACCGAGTTTTTAGTGGACTCATTCCTGAAATGACGTATTTTGGCGTTTCAACCCGGTTGCTGCGTCAGTTCTATTTTTCCGATAACGCTATCCAAAGTTATAAGTTTTCACAGGAACTTTAATTGATATCTCCACAAGCAGCTACTTTTGATAGAGTGCAACTTAATTCCGGCTCGGTACAATAAGCATAGTAGGATGCAACTAGCGGAGGCATTGATGATGAACGCAGTTATTGCTACTCTTGGCACTGCTCTCGGACTGAGTTCAATTGTTATCGGTTTGACCCCGGCGGTTCTCGCCCAACAAAGACTGCAACCAGCGCCCCAAAATTCGGAAACGACTTTATCTGGGGACTCCCTCAGGACTGTGGAGGACAGAACCGTAGACTCGGACTATCAAAACTTGATTGGTGAACCAGAAACGGCTGCTAATTCTGCTAGAAGAGAAAGAAGCTTGGGCGACACATTTCGCCTCAAAATCGAGGGCCCATTAGAATTTATTACTACTCCTTCGGACGCCCAGCGTCAAGGAAATCCTTTACCTCCCAAACAAACCGACAGTGGCACAGAAGCGGGAGTTCAGCTTCAGCTAGGACTTTAGCAATTTTAAATGAATTCATTTGAAGCAAACGAGCGATCGCGGAACCCCATATTTGATTCTCGGAGTTATTGTGACTGCGATCGCTTTTTTATCTGAGTTTTATCACCAGTTTTGTGCGGTTTCCATCACACCACATCCCTGATTCTCTACAGACAATTAAGATTATTAAACTTCCGATACAGACCGATTAGCTACATATCTTTACAATAGCACATAAAACTGGCGGTGAAGGTGATGGGAAAGGCTCAACTGATCGATTATTTGCGGGGAGAGTTGGCAATATCGCATTCTGCGATCGCCGTTGCTCTCCGACACGGTGAACAAGATGCCAGCGAACTGCCGATGGTTCTGTGGCAGTACGGGTTAGTGACTCTGGAACAGTTAAACCTAATTTTTGATTGGTTGGAAGCTCAGCCGGCTTAGCAATTTAAAATCCTGAGTTAAAAAATATGGATATGGGATTGCAATTTTTTAACAAATAAAGCTTGCACAAAGGGTCGTCGGAAAGTATAGGGTTAAGTGTTTAGGTTGAGGGTGGGTCTTATTTTGTCCCAATTAAAAAAATACAAATATACAGTAGGGACACAGCATTGCTGTGTCCTCATTTTTGTTGCCGCCTAAAATAAACTACCTTCATATCAAATCTGGCAGCATCGGAATTAATATTACCCACAGCTTTCGAGACGGCAGTGCCGTGTCCTCTATATCATGGCGCTCGTGCAACCGGAAACGATATCAATCTGTCGAAGATGCGATCGCAGAAGGCATCAAACAGACGGTATAAAACAAACCCCTGCAACTTTTAGGATGCCGGGGCTTGTCTTGTTTAATTTGGTGGCGGGAAGTGGATTTGAACCACTGACCTTCGGGTTATGAGCCCGACGAGCTACCAGGCTGCTCTATCCCGCGTCGCTTTCTCTCTCTAGTGGTTTCCAAAAACAAAACCCTGAAACCTTAAAGATTACAGGGTTCGCTTGAATTTGGTGGCGGGAAGTGGATTTGAACCACTGACCTTCGGGTTATGAGCCCGACGAGCTACCAGGCTGCTCTATCCCGCGTCGCTTTTTGTCTCTTTACTAATATAAACATATCTTTCTGAAAATTGCAACCCCTCCATCAAAAAAACTTTTTAGATTGTGGGAGGGGTTGCTGAAATCGGATCAGAGTCTCGATCGCCCTAAAGCATCGAAACTTCCCCGATCACCTCCAAGCGCTTGAACTCGCTGAGAGTCAGGTAAGTCTCCGAAAGAGTTTCGGCGATCGTCGGAGTAATCCACCCCAACTGCTTGAGCAAGTGAATCGCCACAGCAAATTGAGCGCGCTTTCCTCCATCCGTCACCTTAATTGCCAAGCCCATGCCTTCGCCAACGCGGCCAATGCACTGCACCCCTTCGGCGCCGGACTTGCTCACCAATTCCCCTTGAGTCAAGCGCATCAGTTCCGTGTCAAATTTGCCCTCACCGGCAACCATCATCGGGTGGTGAGTCATAGCGCGGACAATCCGCTCCATCTCCACATTGTCGCCAGAGGCCAACTTAGCGTACAAAGACGCCATTTGCCCCAACTGCAACAGATAGGTAGGAGCGCCGCAGTCGTCGCGAGCGCTGATAAACTCTTCGGCAGGCATTGCCAGCAAGTCAGCCACTTTGCCCAAAATAAGCTGCTGGACGGGATGTTTGCGGCGCAAATAATTTTCCAGAGGCCAGTGCAGTTGCTGGCAGACAGCCAGCATTCCGGCGTGTTTGCCGGAGCAGTTGTATTGCAGGGCGCTCTTTTTGCCTTCGGGAATGGGGCATTGAAGTTTAGAGGGGTCAATGTCGCAGCGCCACAGGACGTTAAATACCTGGCGCGATTGCTCGATCGTACCTTGATGGGAACTGCAAATAATCGCTAAATCTCGATCGGTCAATTCGTAGCGTTCTAAAGTGCCAGTCGCCGTCACCGCCAAAGCTTGAAAAGGCTTGAGTGAAGAACGGACAAATGAGGCCGTTTCCGAGTTACCAGCAACAGACAGAACACGCCCGCGGTTGTCGCAGACAGCGGCCTGGGCGCGGTGCCTAGATTCCACAATACCTTCGCGCAGCAATGTCACTTCCAGTTCGGGAGCTTGGGTTCGTTTTCCCCTTGTCATATCAATTTTAGATTTTAGATTTTAGATTTTAGATTGGGGCTGGTGGAAGTTATGAGTTGCGAGCTGCCAGTTATAGAGTTATAAAGTTAATCTTTCTGCGATCGTTTCTCACTCATGCACTCCGTGTGCCCTGTTGGCTGTGGGCGGCAATCTCAAAACTCAAAACTTCCTTCCATTCGCGATTACAAACAACTCCAAGTTAGTCCCCCGGCAACCAGCAATACTGTCAAACCATAAAATGTCTGCCGCAGACGCCTGAGAATTGGTTCTAGTTGGTAGTTGACAATCAACTGATCTTGAAGCAAAACTTCGGGAGTTTTAGGCCAAGATTGACAATCGTACCAGCCAGACTCTTCGTAGACGACCGTGGGATTTGAAAGGCGCGATCGCACGTAGAACCAACCCAAGTAGAGTCGCAGCAAAGCTAATCCTAGAATAAAACCGGCACCTGCGGCACCGCACAGGACAAACTGAGCTGGATACTTGCTTGGAGCAAAGCTAGAAGCAGCTATCGGCACCGATACCAAGCAACTCCAAGCCCACACCCAAGCTAGTTTTGCCAGGTATCCGGGCCAATTGAGTGTTACCCAGCTAAAAAACCAGGATTCTTTAAGTTCTTGGTATTCATTGATCGGTCGCTGTTCTTGCGGAACGGGACAAATAGAAGCAGAAACGTTTTTCACATTAGCCATCCTCACGGCGCGGGGGAAAAGTCAATGCGTTCGGCGTGTCCCCAGAACGCTTCTAAATTGTAGAACTCCCGCTCTTGAGGCTTCAAAATGTGAATGATCGCGTCGCCATAGTCCATGACGACCCAACTAGCGTCTGATAGGCCTTGTGTACGCAGTGGCAAGCGTTGCCACTCTTCTTCAACTTGGTCTGCTATCGCTTGGGAGATGGCTCGTACCTGCACGTTGGAAAATCCGGTGATGATCGCAAAGTAGTCTGCCAAATAGCATACTTCTGCCACCCGGAGTAATACAATATCTACTGCTTTGCGGTCATCGGCTGCTTGGGCAACGGTCATGATCAGGCCGTGGGCTTCGTCTGGGGAGGTGCCGTCGGTTGTTGTAGACTGAGCCCTGGAGTATTCGAGTTGGGTTAGATCTGACATTCAGTGTTTAATTTCCTAATTGATACGGTAAGGGGGAATCGGTGCGCTTTCGCGATCAATTGTTGGCAGTTTGAGACGGGAAATAGGAGTTAGGTTGAAGCCAAAAGTAAGGACAGGATTGCTGATAAATTTTACTTTTAACTTGTGATTTGTTCGATCAACTTCTGGGTCGAATTTCCTGTTTCCTGCGATTCGCGGGCCATTTGCAGCGCCCAATTCCGCGTAAGTACGGTGCGGGGGTGGATGTAGCAGCGAGTTTCTAGCAAATATTTAAGAGAATAATCGCTAGTTTGCCACACGGCTGCATAAAGATTTTGCAAGCTTGCCTCGCGCAGTGCTTCTAGTTGGGGTGTGTTGCCGCGGCTCGGCTCTATGGTATCTGCTATGAATACGGTACAACTGAGCTGGCTCATGTTTGGTCTGCCGAGGGTGTGATTGGCGATTGCGTCCAAAATTTCTCGATCGACCACCCCGAATTCGTCTCTGGCGACGATCGCGCTGGCGTCTGCGTGCAGCAAATGCGGGTGTGCTTCCAACACTGAGTCTAACTCTAAACCTTCCTTCTGGGCCATTTGCAGCAGCAGTTGAGGTTTGAAGTATTTTGCCAAATCGTGCAACAAACCGGCCGATCGGGCTTTTGCTTCGTCGAGGCCGTAATGGCGAGCCAAGTCACCTGCTACTTGTTCGACTCCGAGGATGTGTTTGATCCGGGCAGCAGGAACGCGCTCATAGAGCCAAGCTAGGACGTTTTCGCGCGCGGGTGCAAGTGCCAAGTATTAACTCCAAAATTGTACGATCTAATATTTTTATTTTAGCGTTTTGTTTCGATCGGCTGCTTGTATGGTTTATTTGGTGTTTGGGGAAGTGCCGGCGCGGGCGATATTGGTAGGTGCTGCGGTGCTGTTGTTCGGGGTTGCGATCGGCACGAAACAGGGAAGGTGCAGAGTTTTGCAGATTTGATGGCGAGGCAATCGCGCGTAGGTTGACAGCCCTAATATACTGTTTATTAAGTTAAGGTTGCGACTGCTTTCTTCTAATATCATTAGGTAAAAACTTCTCAATTTATTCATCAGAAAATGTCATTTCTTCATTTGATTTTAAGGCTTGGCTTGCCTTGTCATAAGCTTTGCTATTTGTTCGCGGTGCATTTTGATAAACTGAAGCTAGTTGATTTTGCAGTTCATCTCTTTTCGCCTGGATTTGGTTTAAGGTTAAGTTGTTTAATTTTATATCTGTGAGAAGAGACAAGTAAGATTCTCTGATACTCCACATTTTCACGGCTGTATCTGCATGGCTTTTCGCTATTTTTCCTAAATCATAATCTTTGGCATAAATAGTTACCCCAAAAGAAGTGTAGATAACAGAGTACAATAATTATTCCCCATCTTTGAGCGACAAATATGCTTGTTAACAAGCTGGTAGTTGTCAAAGCCGATAAAACAATTTCAGTTGTTTTTAATGCTTTAAGTTGTGCAGCATAAATATCAGCACATTTTTCGTGAGTTTTGTGAGTCCACACGACCCTGCCATATAGCAATCCGATTTGAGTCTCACAACAAAACGCCCTCTTGTCTTCCTAGACTTCTTGTATAGCAAGACTTTCAGATTTTACAGATATAGAAAATCACTTAGGATTGCTATAGCACTCTCTGATTTGAGATTCCAACACAGTTACATCGCTATTATTAGCTGGATTAGATTGGGAAGACTGTACCATAAATTTCTCTCCATTTTTGATTGGCAGACCAGCTCATTTGCTTAGATTGATATTCTATCGCTTCTAGGGCTAAATTAAAACAGCGCTTTGCGTTATACTCAAAACTTCCTTTCCTCCATATATACTGATTGCTCCCTACTGCTAACCAATACTCTTGTTTGGGATTCTGACAAGCCAAATATTCAAAAAAATCCCTGACGATCCAGTCATAGTAAACATAAGAGTTTTCTTTATAAGACCAATTTGTTAAAAATTTACAAGCTAATGTGTCAATTAAAAGCCCCCCCATAGGAACGTTCCAATAAGTCTTCCATACTCTTGTCATCCTACATAAATTAACCAGATTACCCTTGGTTAAAATATTGTTGATGTTGATGCTTTCAATTTCTGGTCTGGGATTTGTAATTTTCCATTTACCTCCAGCATTTGAATCTGGATAAGTAAAACTATAATCTGTGTTTTCAAAAGCAGGGACTACCTCAAATCTCATGCCATCTGAAAAAGAAACAACTACAACTTGGCCATCTCCACTTACATCTGTTGCAGAATATCTATTTTTAATAGAATTTTTAACAGCCTGCAAAAGCGCAGATTGACCGTTATAGGCATACTTACTATAACGCTCATACAAAGAATATGGCAAAATAAAAATCATGTCTAAATCACTAAATCCTCTTCTGGCCGTGCCTCGACCATAAGAACCAACATAAAGGCTGTGGTTAGTCTTAGAATTTGAAAGCCAGAAGTCTGTGTTAAGACGTTGAGTAATTGTCTCGTACCGGTCTGAAATATCACTGCGATTATTCACGGTTAAATAATCGCAGAAAAGTTTAAAATCTTCGCCAACACCCATGTTTATAATTCTCCTTTAAACGCTTTGTCGAGGATAGATGGCAGCAGCGCATCCAGTTCGGTGGCGGTTTCGACTTGCAGGGGCTTGAGGGCCTCTACTTTGGATTGTAGGTTGTCGAGGTAGGCGACGATGCGGTGTTTTTCGGGGAGGATAGCCCTGGCTAAACTATTTTTTATCTCAACGTCTGGGTACTCAACGCCGTGCAATAGTAAATTCATTTGAGTCAGCATAAATGGCAAGGGCTTGGCTTCAATTCCAGACAAACTTGATTGCAGAATCTCCCAATCTTTAGGCTGACATTGTGCCTTGAGATGTTCGTAAGCTTGTACCAAAAACCCAGCCGTGCCGCAAGCCGGGTCATGGATAGTTTCACCCATTTGTGGGTTAAGAACTTTCACCATAAACCGCACTACCGGCCGGGGCGTGTAGAACTCGCCGGAATCTCCCGCAGCGTCCCGCATCTCTTTGAGCATAGACTCATAGAGGTTGCTAAGGATGTTCACTTCTTCTGAGTTATCGAAGTGAAGATCATTAACCTTATTCACCACATCTCGCAGCAATCCGCCGCTAATCATGCGGTTGGTGACATCGTTAAAAACTTGACGGATGACATCTTTGCGATCGCGCCCCGTCGCACTTTGAAGACTCCGCAAATAAGCGAACAAACCAGGGCTTTTTGTCCCGTCCCGCAGCGTTACCTCATCATTGTTATAGCCTTTACACTCAATTTGTATTAGGACAAGGTATTCCGCTCTCATTAATGCTGAGCATTATTATCCCTCCTCGACTGCATTAATGCCTGACTATTTAACATCTCTTAACTCCCCTCATTTGCCATGAGGAGTGAAATGAGGGTATAAATTTTTGTCTCTCATCAAACTGTGGCAAATTCTGTCAAAGGTCTTTTGCTAGGATGATGAAACCCGAAAACAATATCGCCCTTAGAAATTCCTGCTGCTAGTAAATCATCAACTACGCACAAATTCGTCCAATCTTCTTCCACTCAAATTTTACCATCTTTAATCCGAAGATACATGGTAATGTGACGGAGCCGTTTTTTGCCATCCCAGCCCGAACGAAACCATAGATAGTGATCTCGTTTTTCGTCAAATGCTAGACGATGCTCTGGCTCTAATTCATCTACTGTGATCGCCCCTTGGACGGTCATTTCATAATATCCAGTCAATATTTGTTTAATTGTAGTGCGATAGTATTCTAATTTATCCATTCCAGAATTTCCTCCTTTGCCATTTCAACTACCATTAACAAAACCTGATTTTCATTAGTAATTACTTCGATCGACTTGCGTTTAAAGAAATCTTGGTATACGATATCATCAATTGCCAAATAGAGCCTGTATTCTGGAGCCGTGAGTTGAATCAGATTTCGGTAGACAATGTATTGACCGAGTGCGCCGTGAAAATCATACAAAGCGCGATCGCCCAATAAAGCTCTTAATTTCAACAACTATTTTTTGTCCTTGGCGTTCTGCGGCGATCGGCTTTTCTGCTGCTATATCGGCATACAACTCCGCATCCTCATATTTGATGAAGTACGGGTCAGCCGTAATTCTCCAACCATCTTTTAGCAGGGCATTTTTAACTGCATTGTGATATGTGTCTTTGGCAGGCCTTGTAAAAACAGTTAAATATTAATCGCTCTTTAAATACAGTAAATACATTATAACTCTTAAGATTCGGTTTCACCAAGAAACAAATAAAGGTCGGTACTCACTAACCTAATGAGCTTATTATTTCGGCAAAGGCTGCAACAGCTTATCACCATGACTCGCTGCCACCGCCGCAAATAAAGCTTCATAATGATTCAAAGCTTCCTCAAATCCGTAATTCTCCACAGCATAATTTCTGCCTTGGTCGCCCAACGCATCCACCTTGGCAGGGTGCAGGTACAAATCCTCAACAGCCTCAGCCAAAGCCTGCGGATCTTCCGGCGCTACCACCACCCCGCCACCGCTTTGCTGCACTGCTTTCTGGGCCGTACCGGTTTCGGGAACCGACGCCAAAATAGCCCTGCCGCTGGCGAGAATTACTTGAATTTTTGAAGGCATATTGAAGTTAGTAACGCGGCGCTTTTGTACGACTAAACTAACATCAGCAGCAGCTAACAATTCGGGCAATTTTTCTCGCGGTTCAAATGGTAGCAGCATTACATTATTAGCTTTGTAAGTTTCGCAATCTTGTTGCAATCGCGCCAAGGCTGTTGATTCCCCCACAATTACAAAAGCAATTTCGGTTATGTGTTTCAAACGAGCCGCTGCTTGGACAACTGTTTGCAAGCCTTGAGTTAGGGCAATATTGCCAGCATAGAGAACTACAAATTTGCCCTTGAGTTTGTGAGTTTCTCGAAATGAGTTACTTTCCTTGGGTAAGGGCCGAATGAAATTAACATCCACCCAATTGGGAACGCAAACTATTTTTTCGGGGGGTACTCCCTGAGAATGCAATTTTTTGACAAAACCGCTGTCGATGACGCTGACTTGGCTGGCTGTGTGGTAGGCCAATTTTTCCAAAGCGTCAGCAATGCGAACTAGCAGTCCGTTTTTTTTGACCAAGCCGACGCGCACGGCTGCTTCTGAGACGATATCCTGAACGTTGAGGACGATCGGGCAAGCGCGAATCCAGCCGTAAAAAGCGACTGGGACGCAAATCGGTAAAGGGGGCATTGTCGAGAAAATCACGTCGGGACGCCAGCCTCTGAAGGCTTGGACGGCGCTGGAGACGACAAAACTCCCGTCTAGCACAAGTCGGTCTAGGAGGCTGGGGTGGGGGCCGTTGACGCGCAGATAGCTGCGCTGAATTGTGACGCCGTTGTGTTCTTCGGTGAGGTAAAATTTGCCCTCATATTGCGGATAAATCCGGCGCTGGGGATAGTTGGGCATTCCTGTGACGACTCGGACTTGATGCCCGCGCTTGACTAAGCCTTGCGCTAATTCTGTCATCAGGGGGGCAATGCCGATCGGCTCTGGATAGTAGTTATAGGAATAAATTAGAATACGCATAATATTTATTTTGAAGCAAATTGTCCTGCAGCCGCGTGCATCGAGCCTGCACCCGCAGAATTGCAGACGATGTGGTTGGGTTCCAGGTAGGACAATAGGGGGCGAGGGGATCTTCCACTCCTTGCGAAAGAAGCCGCCCTTACCGGGCGGGTATCGCGCCCTCAGCTAATGTTTTTTCGCATTACCAGGCAGTTGCGGCGATCGTCGGTACGGATATAGCGAAGATCGTCTGTGAGCTTGTACATGAACACCAGTCCCCTTTCTCCTTCTCTGTCCAAAGGATCGCGCTGCTCTTGCATAATCGAGTGCAGCTTTGCTTCTAAGTTGAAGGGTTGACCCCTGTCCCAAATCCTAATTTCTAAGTAATCGGCAAACACTTTTACCTCAATGTCTATGGGCGTTGTGGAGGGCAAGTTCTGGTGAGCGTGGCGGACAGCGTTTGTAAAGCCTTCGTTGATTATCAGCCGGCACTGCCACCAAAAATCCGCTGGCAGCAGGGGCAAAACGATATTCTCCAACCATTCCAAAACGGATGTTAAAGCATTCAGGTCTGTTTCAACCTGAAGGTGCGGCTCGGCCTTTGGTTGCTTGTCTTTCATCTTTCTTCCCCCTGGTCGGCCCCCACCACCGCTGTACTCAGCGCCGGAGGGAGAGAAAAAGGAGGGCAAGGTCTTGGCAACATATTAGTTAAGTCAAGCTTGAGTTGAAGAAGCCCGTTTTGCCTCAAGGTGAGCATTCCTTTCGCACCATTTACTCGCACAGCAAATGAGAGACTTCCGATACTGTAACCCGCCTCGGTAGGGCGTTTAAATAGGGAAAATTCCCGAGTCAGCTTGCGAGGAAGTGATTTAAGCTTCGACCGTGTTAGCAGTCGCTACTTTTCTAAACACAGGTTAGTTCTTCTCGTCCTCGAAAATCATGCTGGGATCATTCGAGTATGACCTCGAACTGGCTAATTGCTAATTATTAATGCTCTAATTGCAGAGCTGGCAACTAGCTGTGCATTTTCTGGGCGTGTGAATTTTAACACTTAATGCTAACGTAGCTATCGTTAGCGATCGTCTGCTTGACTAAGTATCAAGTTCGAGTTCCCGCCCCCCGTTGGCAACAGCACCTCAAAGTTCAGCGGTGGGTTGTTGAGGGTTGCTACACAGCGCCACTATTTTTGTTAAACAGGACTGTTACAGTTTTGACAATTAGTTTGAGGTCATACACCAGGCTCCAGTTTTGTTGGTATTTTAAATCTAAACGGATGACATCTTCAAAATCGCGGACTTGAGAGCGACCGTTGACTTGCCATTCCCCTGTCATCCCGGGTTTGACATCCAAACGCTGCCACTGAGGGACTTCGTAGCGCTCAACTTCGTCTGGAGTAGGCGGTCTAGTGCCGACCAGACTCATTTCGCCTTTGAGAACGTTCCAAAACTGTGGCAGTTCATCGAGGCTGGTTTTGCGTAAGATGCGCCCGACTTTAGTAATCCGCGGGTCGTTGTCATTTTTGAAAAATGCGCCAGAAGCCTGGTTTTTGATTTGGGCTTTCATGGCTTCGGCGTTGGTACACATCGATCGAAATTTCCAAATCCGAAATTCTCTGCCCATCCAGCCACAGCGGGTTTGACCGAAAAATATCGGGCCTGGATCGTTGATAGTGATGGCTGCAGCTATAGGTACGAACAAAATTCCTGTAATCATCAAACCGACGATTGCCCCAACGATATCTATCAGCCGCTTCACCCACGATTGCACTGAGGGGTGGGTCATCGGTAGGTGATTGTCCGAGGGGTTAGTCTCTGTGGGAGTTGAGGTTGCAGAGGGCTGCTCGATCGTCAGCACTTGATCTAGGCTGGTGAGAGCAAATACTGCCATCACCTGCGGCTTGAGGCTTTGGAGCACCAAGTCGCTGCCACGCTGTTTGGCAAATTTCAGATTGCTGACTAAAGCACCGATCCCGCTACTGTCGATGAATGTCGTCTGACTGAAGTCTAGGACAATCTTGCTGGGAACGGTGGTGCTTTCCGAAAAAAGTTGCTGGCAGGTTGTCTTGAAGTTTACGGCTTCAAGTACGCTCAAGCGCACGGGTATGTGAACTGAGGGAATCTCGTCCGAGTAAGTTACCCGAAAATCTGCCTCTGGGGTTTGACTGACCATGAAGTCCTGGTTTCAAATTTCAAGCTGATGTCTTTAGCCTATTCTGTCCTAGCAGCTCCCCCTTTACCAAATATTATGGTTAACAAAAGGCTAGCTTTATACAAACTTTACAAAAACGCCTGCAAACTCGCCCGCCGAGAATGATATCAAAGGCAAAAATAGACTTGAGTCTACCAGTGCCTGTTTTGGCGCAAAGATTTTTGAACGCAGTCGCGGCCCAACTTTGACATCGGAATCAAGATTTTTGTGGATTCAGGCCGATTAATGTTGTCGTTAATCATTTTGGTGTCTCTCTTGCACCGGATAACCATCGCAGTTAACAGTTAACAGCTAACACAGAAGTTAACAGTTAACGGTTAACTGGAAAACCCCCGTAACAAGCCTCGGGGGATGAGGTTAAGAATTGTAGACGTTTTCTGACTGGGAGGTTTCGCGGGTGATGGGTTTGACTTTGGCTTTGGCTTTGGCTGCGTTGCGTTTGAGGGCCTGGAGACGAGCTTCGTATTTAGCCCGCTGCTGTTTTTTGGAGGTTTGCTCGATTAATGTTTTTAAGGCGCTGCCGAGGCTTTTGTAGGCGTTTGGGAGAGTGTAGCCGAAGCGGGTTGCCAGGGCGAGGGCTTTTTCGTCGGCGTCTACTGCTTCTTTTAAGCTTTTCTCTCCGTTGTTTTTTTGGTAAAGTCTCCAGCCGGAGACGCCGCACAGGGATAGGGCTAGTAACAGCAGCAAGCCGTCTTGCACCCAAAGTTCGCCGACAGCGCCGCCTAAACCAATTGCGAGGGCTGCCATTTCCCAACCGTCTCTGGGAATGGTGTCGTTTTGGATTCTGGCGACTTCGTGCCAAAATAGGAGGTTACGCTGATCCATTGCTAGCTGTTCCCAGCGGATCAGGTCTATTTGGATTTCTACCTGGTCTTTGCCTATTTCTTCGCTGCGGATCAGAGTAGGATTAACTTCTATTGTTTTTTCTACTGTTACCCAACTTTGGAGTTCTGGGGGCAGTATGTTTTTCAAGCGCCGGATCTCACTCATCTCGGCTCTTGCTGTAGAGGTTGCATAGGATGTCATAGCTCCGGCCTATTGATTTTCCAAAGGTTAATATGTGTCTATTTCTGGAGTATAGCAAACCTTGAATCCAAATATAGTCGAGTAACGGGGGTCGATCGACCAATACTTGCAAATTTACTTGATTTTAGTCTCAGGGGGCGATCGCAACTGCCGACTCGATCCTTGACTTTCGACTATTTCATCAACAGTTCGATTTTTTGTCGCAATTTCGACCAAGCCGACAAAACTTCCGGCTGAGAAGTTATGCCTTTTTGAACTAAAACAACTGCGTCAAATACTTCAGAAAATCCCTACAAACCTCGCCGTAGAGCTTCATCGGTAAAACGCACTCCCCCCCGAACTATACCCTGTCAATCGGAGCTTTTAAAGTCTTCTGCTGTAAATGCCACAACTCATAATCCACAGCTAATTAAAAAAAATGGCGACAACTCAATCCGTGTAATATGAGTCTAAAACCTTCTTTTCTCGTCCATTATGGGATATCTTTTTAGGGTCAATAAAGTTGTGCAACTCTTCTTTTTGTCCCAACATCCTCTCTTTTTTTGCCTCGTTTAACATTCATTTTTTCTCTTTTTTTGCTACATGAGCGCGATCGCCCACAGTCGGGTATTCTATCGCGCTCATGTAGCGAGTGGGAGCGTCCGCTGCTGGCACTAACTACTGGTCTACCCCTTTTCATTCTTGCAGCGGATATCACCACTTTTAGGAGATTTATACACATCATTCAGACGCGATTTAAATAATTAAAGTGACTTAAGAAGACCACTTTCCAACTGATAAATTGCTGCCATGATTCCGCTTTCAGGATTTGTGAGCAGGGACTTTTTGACATCTTTTAAGTATTCTACAATGTGTGCCCGCAAAATCGGTCTTTCTACTTTGACTGTGTGATTGTAATCCCACAAATCCCAGATGATAATCCCGATGCCAACAATCGGGTCGATTAAACTTACTCCCAACTGACTAGCAACTGTACCGCCTGTTTTTGTGGCTACCTTGGCTGCGGCTTTGCTGGCAACTTTTGCCGTAACTTTGCTGCCAACTTTAGCTGCTACTCCCAAAATTAATGGTTTAGCAATTAAGTAGCCGCTGCCGCCAACTAAGACTTTTAATGATAAATTCGAGACATTTCCTTTGTCGCTAATTGTGGTGGCAATATCGTTCAGGTATTTGTCCCACTGTACTTGCGGTATATTATAATTGTTTTGAACAACTTTCACATTCTTGCTAACTTCTGATATGTACAAATTAGCAGTATCTTGAGTGATTAATTGAAATCGCAGTTGAGCGTTTTTGGGTACCAGCACGCGGTTAGCAAATTCTCTTTGAAAGTCTTCGGTTAATTTTTCGGAAACAGCACGAGAAGCTGCTGTCATATCAAATCTGTTGAGTACGGCAGATTTCACGAAATTAAAAGGTACGGCAAACTCCATCTTTTTTTGAGTGAAGTAATCAAAGTACCAATCGAGGAAACTGTTGTCTACTCGTGCAATTACTTCGCTTTCCCATTTGTCCAACTCTTTTGATGCGAAAGTTTCGGCTGTTATATGGGATTGTTGGATAGCCTTTTTAATGTCTTGGTTGACTTTGCTAAAATCGTGTGGCGGCGAGACTACAACTGCTGTGGTTCCGGTATTTGTTAGTGACTGGGAAATTAGAAAGTTACCTAATAGGGGAATGATGACTACTAAAATTACGATCGTCCAAATCATCGGTGTGACAGTTTTGATAAACTGACCGATAACTCTGAGACGTTCTGTTTTCTCTGAATAGCTAATTTCTTCTTTGTCTTGACTCATGGCGGTTTCTCAACTGATGAGAGTTGGGCTAGTTTCGATTATAGGCGATCGTACCTGCGATCGTGTTACAGGGGTGTAGCCTGGGATTTTGGAGGGGTTGGGGAAAAAGTGCGATCGACCCACTCTCTTATCATAGCAAGCAGTTTTTATGAGCGTACTCAAATACCAAGTCCTGTATTATTTTGTTAATTCTCCTTTGTGAAAGGAGGCTGTTAAGTTTCATTTCTGAAGTGGTGTGGTTTTGTAATTTTATGTTATACTACCAAAATTACGGGTAATACACACTCCTCACAATTAAACTAAAAATCCCTATGAAACAAACCATTCAAGAAATTTACTGCGATGAATCAGGTTGCAATGGTAATAATCTTATGGACCGAGATTCACCGATTTTTGCTTATGCAAGTGTAGCAATTAACCATGAAGAAGCTACAGAATATGTAAATAATATAATTCAAAAATATAAGCTACAAGGTGGCGAATTAAAAGGTCGAAACCTTCTTAAATCTTCCAAGGGTCAAAAGGTAATAGCTGAGATATTGATAAATTTTAAGGATCGCATAAAAGTAGCTGTATATCATAAAAAATTCAACTTAGCTTGCAAATTGTATGAATATATATTTGAGCCAGTTTTATCAGAAAAAAACTCTCTATTTTACCAGATAAAATTTCACCGATTTATCAGCAACATTTTATATGTAGAGTTTGTATCTCAGAGCGCGGATGCTGAAAAAATATTTAGCGATTTTCAGAAGCTTATGAGAAGTTTGGAGGACACAGAACTTAACTATCTTTTTAGTTCTTCAAAAACACCTGATATTTCGCCTATACTCGACGGCATAAAGACTTTCTGTATTCATCATAGAGATACTATTAATCAAGAATTAAACTCTTTACAAGGAACTGATATAGGCAAGTGGATTTTAGAGCTTTCGTACCCGGCTTTGTTGTCTATTCTCTGTGACTGGGGAAAAGAGTTTAACCAACTTAAAGTTTTTTGTGATGTTAGTAAACCACTAAAAGAAAACAAGGGACTGTTGGATACTATGATTGGGAGAGAGGATAAGATTTATACTGACTTTTTTCAAGGAGTAGAAGAACCCATTACATTTAATCTATCCCAAGAAGTTCAATTTGTGGAATCCGATAAATTTCCTGGCATACAAATAGCTGATGTTGCTGCGGCTGCTTGTGCCTATGCTGCTAGAGAAGGTGTCAACCAAAATACAGAGAGCTGGATAGAGCATATACCCGGTATTATAGGTGGCCACTCAGTGATTCCTGATTTGAGTTACACCGACCCACATACATTTGATGCGACCAGAAATTATATGTTGTTAATATATTTGGTGGAGAAAAGTATAAACGAACAGCCATTGCTTGATGGAATAGAAGAGTTTTTATCGGCGGTTACTCATGATTTAAATCTCAATCCGAGCAATCGGATAGCTACTATTGCCGAGAATTGTCGAAGCGACGCACCCTACTTTAACTTTTAGCAGGTAAAGGAATCTCATCGCCGCACTCATAAGCAGTCTCTATCCACAATTCCCTAGCTTCCTGAATATTCTCCATCGCTTCCCACAAAGTTTCCCCCACAGACATACAACCCGGAAGGTCTTTTATTATGGCTGTATAACCTTCAGATTCTGGATAAAAATTGATAGGATATTTCAGACTCAAGTAATAATCTAGAGATTTAAGGTTGACTTTCATCTTCTAACTAAAAGTACGATCGCACACTTCATCCGCGTTCATCTGCGTCAATCCGCCTACATCAGCGGTTCCCAAAAAAATAAGGTGAGCAAAGCCCACCCTACTATCTTACTAAAAACGATTAAACCTTCGCCTCATTCTTCACCAAATTACCCCAACCCAAATCCTTCAGCGAATTATTCCGGCGCAGCGGACGAGTCACCAACTCCAAAATATCCCGCGCATTACCAAAGCCGTGAATCTGAGCAAAAGTAAACTCAACAGACCACTTAGTATTAATCCCCCGCGCTTCCAAAGGATTAGCGTGAGCCATACCAGTAATCACCAAATCAATATTCTGCTCGTAAATCCGCTGCAACTGATTGTAATTGTCTGGTTTCTCCACAATCCGAGGAGTAGGAACTCCCATCTCGTGACAAGTCTTTTCTAACAACGCCAACTCGGCCGCTTGATAGCGCTTGTCCATATATGGAATGCCGATTTCCGGGCAAGTCATGCCACAGCGAATCAAGAAACGTGCTAAAGAAATCTCCAGCAAATTGTCGCCCATAAAGAAGACAGATTTGCCGCGAATTATTTGCAGGTAATCTTCCAAACCAGCCCAAATTTGCGCTTCCCGTTCGTCCAAACCTTTTGGTTCAATTCCCAACACTGAGCAAATCTTTTCAATCCAAGCGCGAGTTCCGTCAGGGCCGATCGGGAATGGCGCACCAATTAGCTTACACTTGCGGCGGCGCATCAACGTAGAAGCAGTGCGCGACAAGAAGGGATTCATGCCCGATACATAATAGCCTTCTTCCAAGACTGGCAATTCAGTGTAGCGCTTGGAAGGAAGCCAACCGGAAACTTTGATTCCTTGCTTCTTCAATTCTAGAGTTAGCTGAGTAACAACCGGATCGGGCAAAGAACCGAAAAGTACCAGCGGTGTGTGCTTGACATATTCCGATTCATCTGCTGCAACTTCCTCTTTTTTCTTACCGAAATTCAGCAGTTGAGAGATAGCATTGCGTTCTTGTTTCTGAGATTCCATCACGGGCGCTTTCTCAGGGCATTTAGCAGCCATAGCCGCTAAAACGGTATCTTCCCCTTGAGTAAAAGCGTAATCCAAGCCGTTAGCGCGCGCTGTGACGATGGGAATGCCAATTTCTGCCTCGAGTTTCGGCGCTAACCCTTCCAAATCCATTTTGATGATTTCGGTGGTGCAAGTGCCGATCCAGACAATTACACTGGGGTTACGATCGCGCTTAATTTGCAAGCACAGCCGCTTCAACTCATCATAATCGTTTAACTGAGCGGAAATATCGCCTTCTTCCAACTCAGCCATCGCATAGCGAGGCTCAGCAAAAATCATCACGCCCATTGCATTTTGCAAGAAATAGCCACAAGTCTTGGTACCGATGACCAAGAAAAAGCTATCTTCAATTTTTTGATAAAGCCAAGCTACGCAGCTAATCGGACAAAATGTGTGATAATTGCCTGTTTCGCATTCAAAATTTAAAGCTTCCGGTTCATTAGTAGTAATAGCAGTCATATCTCAAATCTTCTCCCTTTAAATTGTTTTTCGTCTCGAACAGGACTTGCGGCGGAGCGAGGAAACACCTGGATTTTGCGATCGTCTCGGTGCGATCGCCCAGGAGAGGAATAGGTTGTTTTTCCTCTCGATCACGAACAGGCGCAGTGGCGAGAAAACACCTATTTTGTGCGATCGCGACGCACAGCGAACAATAAATAGAAATACCTATTTTTGGGCTAATTCCTGTAAAAAATAGATGCAGCCCACTCTATATTTCCGCAGCAGCCGCAGTATCCAAAATTCTGGCTAAAAAATTCTGCGCGAGGGCATACAATCCCTCACAGCAGGAATTTAGTTTTCTTCAACTCGCTAAGGCAAAGAGCCTTTTGGCAGTTGTGAGTTTGAGCTAATTAAAAATTAACAACTCGCAACTCACAACTCACAAATAGAGCGGGAAACTTCAAGACTAGAAGAGATGCGGGCGATCGCAACAACCTCACTTAAAATCAGATAAAAAGCCGGAAATTTCTTCATCCTCATCGTCGGAATCCAAATCACCGAGACCTAGAGCATCTAAATCATCTTCATCGGGATCTCCGGTAGTTGCTTCCCCCAGATCGTCGAGTCCGAGATCGTCGAGGTCATCGTCATCAGATACAGAGAAATCGTCAATACCGTCATCATCCAAGTCGCCCAGATCCATGTCTAGGTCATCTGAGGTCGCTGTCCCAAAAGGATCGGGTATTTCTTCGGCGACAAACTCTGCATCTTCTTCCCCAAACGGATCGGAAATCCCCGATTCGAGATCTCCAGAGGTCAAAGTCCCAAATTGTGAGGCTTCATCTTCCTCGTCATCGCCGAGGTCGAGACCGCCCAAAGCCGAGGCTTCATCTTCCTCGTCATCGCCGAGGTCGAGACCGCCCAAAGCCGAGGCTTCATCTTCCTCGTCATCGCCGAGGTCGAGACCGCCCAAAGCTAAGGCTTCTTCTTCCTCATCGTCGCCCATATCAAAGTCAGATACGGCGTCTTCCTCATCGTCGCCCATATCAAAGTCAGATACGGCGTCTTCCTCATCGTCGCCCATATCAAAGTCAGATTCAGATACGGCGTCTTCCTCATCGTCTTCGAGACCGAGACCGTCCAAAGCCGAGGCTTCTTCCTCGTCATCGTCCATGTCGAAGTCGGAGACCGCTTCTTCCTCGTCATCGTCCATGTCGAAGTCGGAGACTGCTTCTTCCTCATCATCGCCCAGGTCGAAGTCGGAGACTGCTTCTTCCCCAAACTCATCGAAGGATTCCTCCTCGTCGGAGCTCAGTGCTGACGCTGCTGCTGCCAGACCGGCTGCTCCGGCGACTCCGGCGACTGCTCCGGCTGCTGCTAAGGCTGCACCGCCTAATTTCTTAGATTTGGCTGCGGGTGCAGCAGTGGCAGTTTGAGCTGCTGCGGGTGCAGCAGTTGCAGTTTGAGCGACTGCGGGTGCAGCAGTGGCAGTTTGAGCTGCTGCGGGTGCAGCAGTGGCAGTTTGAGCTGCTGCGGGTCTTGGAGATGTGCCGGCCGTCTGCGGCACGATATTTGAGGGCATACCCAGCGCGAGGTCCGGGTCAAAATTTAGTCCCAACACTTCGATCAGGCTGTCTGCATCCGGCTTGAGTTTTGAGAAGGGCAGCATTAATTGCTGGAGTTCCGGCTCCAGGGCAGCCGCAATTCCCAGGATGAGGTAAGAAACAGGCCTTTTCCCGCCGTCGGGTGTGGCGACCGTGTTGTCAGCCGTCATGTGCAGGAGCAGCCAAGCCCGATTTACCTGGTAGTAGTCCAACCACTTCTGTTTGAGAGCAACTGAAAAAGTATCAAAAAAAGCCATAACCTCTTTATCCTCATCCTGATCGCTAGACCTATTAAACCATCATCAGGTCTAGCTCATCTTCCTCCTTCTTGACCACCGGTTGCACAGGATTTAGATAAAAATCTGAAAGTAAGGCGAATAATTCGCGATCGGGCGTGTCGTTGGGCACTACTCCTTCGGGCATTGCCAAAATCTGGTCAGCGATGTTGAGGTAGTAATCGCAGACGTAGTTGAGGGAAGGATCGCTTTCGGCCATCTCAAACAATGTTTTGCCTTTGACGCGAGAAACTCGGATGTCTTCAATCAGGGGCAGCACTTCCAGCACCGGCATGGGTACAGAGTCAATGTACTTGTCGATCAAGTCGCGCTTTGAGGTGCGGTTGCCAATTAAACCAGCGAGCCGCAACGGGTGAGTGCGGGCTTTTTCGCGGACTGAGGCGGCGATGCGGTTGGCTGCAAATAAAGCGTCGAACCCGTTGTCGGTAACAATCATGCAGTAATCGGCGTAGTTCAATGGGGCTGCAAAACCGCCGCACACTACGTCACCGAGTACGTCGAACAGGATGATGTCGTATTCGTCGAAGGCATTGAGTTCTTTGAGGAGTTTGACGGTTTCGCCGACTACATAGCCGCCGCAGCCAGCTCCTGCGGGAGGGCCACCTGCTTCTACGCAGTCAACGCCGCCGTAGCCTTTGTAGATGACATCTTCGGGCCAAACGTCTTCGTAGTGATAGTCCTTTTGTTGAAGGGTGTCAATAATTGTGGGGATCAAGAAGCCAGTGAGGGTAAATGTGCTGTCGTGCTTTGGATCGCAACCGATTTGCAAAACTTTTTTGCCGCGCTTGGCTAGGGCAACGGAGATGTTGCAGCTTGTTGTCGATTTACCAATTCCACCTTTTCCGTAAACTGCTAGTTTCACTCTTGGTTCTCCTATAGGTTTCTATCAAAACGATGAGGGCTGGGGTTTCATGCTTTTTTTTGATCGCCCAATTTCCATAGCCCAATTGCAATAGCCCAATTGCAATGCCCTTACTGTCCGTCGATTTGAGATTTCAGATTTGAGATTAAAGAATGGACTCCACAGATGAATCTGGGGCTTCTCTCTAACTCAAATTTTCGATCTCGACGACTTTTGTTTGGGGCTTGTATCCGTCTTTGGGTTAGGCCAATTTTGGACTCGGCCCTTAGTCACCTCGTTGAAAGCATTATTAGCTAACTTGCGATGAAAAGAAAGGGGGCGTCTAAATGAAAATGCTAGTAAATTTGTTTATTTTGCATCTTTGGGAATCTTAACTGGTTTTTTGATATAAAAATCTAGTTTTATAATTATTTTATATTTTTTATCTATTTTAGAATACTTTCTTAATATAAAGAGGTACAAAAATAAAACAAAAATTAACTTCTCAAACAATCTGGGCTTTTGGCTTTGGGGCTAGGATGCAGGCAGTTGATGGCTTGTGCGCGTAACTGAAACGGTCATAAAGGCGCTAGTGGATGAGGCAAACTCGAAGTGAGTTCGGATCAGTTGGGTCAGGGGAGGGCAAAGTTATGGGATTTGAGATTTGAGATTTGAGATTTTAGATGGGGAAAGATTGACTTTGCTGGGGTTTCGGGTGTTTTGTAAAAAATTGTGAATTTTTAGGAAATGATGGGGAGTCGGAGAGTGAGGGAGTGTGTCGGGGAGAGGGAGAAAGTTATGGGATTTGAGTTATGGGATTTGAGATGTGAGATTTGAGATGTGAGATTTGAGATTGGGAAAGATTGACTTTGCTGGGGTTTCTGGTGTTTTGTAAAAAATTGTGAATTTTTAGGAAATGGTGGGGAGTCGGAGAGTGGGAGAATGAGTCGCGAAGAGGGAGAGTGGATGGCGAGAGTGGGGGATGGGGAGAATATCATGTCTTCCCCATGACGACTGATACCAGTTGAAAAAAAGAATGCAACTGTAGACCCGTGATCCAAACCACGAGCTTAATGAGTCATTTCCCATTCTTCAATTTTTCAATCTAAAATCTAAAATCTAAAATCTAAAATCCTCTGATACCAGTTGAAAAAAAGGATGCAACTGTAGGCCCGTGATCCAAACCACGAGCTTCCTCAGTCATTTCCAATTCTTCAATCGAAAATCTAAAATCTCAAATCGTATGGCTGCTGACTAATGAGAACTCACGATCGGAATCTCGATCGCAAATTCAGTACCACGTCCAGCTTCCGAAACGCAGTCTAGCCGCCCCCCGTGCTGTTCGACAACTAAATGGTAAGAAATCGACAGTCCCAACCCAGTGCCCTTGCCAACTGGTTTGGTAGTAAAAAACGGGTCAAATAATTGGCGGCGAATCTCCTCCGGTATGCCCCGCCCGTTGTCGGAAATGCGGATTGCGACAAAATCGCCACCAACAACTTCAGTACGAATTGTAATAGTGGGAAGAGTCAATGGAGAACTAGGATTTGACGGGGATGAATTTTTCGCATCTCTCTTGGCCCATTCCCCTTTCTGGATTTCTTCATCCAAAGCATCAATAGCATTGCCGATAATATTCATGAACACCTGATTGATCTGACCGGCACAGCACTCGATCGGGGGCAAATTACCGTATTCTTTAATAATGTGGATAGGTGGATGTCCGCCGTGAGCTTTGAGCCGGTGCTGCAAAATCAACAAAGTGCTGTCGAGTCCCTCGTGAATGTCAACGAGCTTGATGTTAGATTGATCCGATCGCGAAAAATTACGCATCGACACAACTATTTGGCGGATGCGCTCGGTTCCTACTTGCATAGAAGACACTAGCTTAGATAAGTCTTCTACCAAAAAATCGACTTCCATCTCTGCTGCTGCTTCCCGAATTTCCGAGACTGGTTCGGGATAGTGCTGCTGGTAAAGTTCCAAAAGTTGGATCAATTCTTTGATGTAGTGGCTGGCGTGGGAAAGGTTGCCGTAGATAAAATTAACAGGATTGTTAATTTCGTGAGCGATACCGGCAATCATTTGTCCCAAAGAAGACATTTTTTCGGTTTGCACTAATTGAGTTTGAGTTTGCTGCAACTTTCGCACAGTTTCCTCTAATTGCTGCGCTTGATTTTTCAAGCAAGTTTGCTTTCGCCGCAGGACTTCTTCGACTCTCTGGCGCTTGATAATATCCCGTCTCAACAATTCATTTGATTCTAAAAGTTGAGCGGTGCGTTCTTCAACTTGTTTTTTTAAGTCGTCGTGAGCTTGGCGCAGGGCTTCTTGGGCCCGCTGCCGCTCTAAAATTTCTTGCTGCAAAAGTTCGTTGGCTTTCTGCAATTGGGTGGCTCGATCGTCCACTGCTTGTTGTAACAGCTCGATCGTCCCATACATTTCAGATTGGTTAAAAACTTGCGGCAAATTTGTCTGAGAAACAACACCCAAAAGTTCTCCCTGGCTGCCAACTACTACCAAACGGCGGACGCAGTGGCGCTGCATGGACTGGTGGACACTCCAGAGGGAATCGACGGGAGATATGCAAAATAAAGGCGCACTCATGGCCCTTGCTGCTGGGATTTCCGAGAGGTTGAGTTCGAGGGCGTGAAACTGCACGATGTCGCGTTCGGTGACAATGCCGATCGGAATTTGATAATTTTGTGTTGGTGCGATCGCCCGATCGGGATGCTGAGTTGGCTCTTGGACAATGACGACGGAACTAACTCGATGCTTGACCATGAGCTGTGCTAAATCGAGGGCTGAGGCAGTTGTTGGGGCCGAAATGACTTGGTGCGTCATGACATCTGCTGCACAGCGCAAATTGGTTAGCAAGTTAATTGGTTGCAGGGCTTCGTGAATGGCTTCGCGGGTGATGATGCCGAGAAGTCGCTCGTCCTCGTCCACTACGGGCAAATGCCGGATCTGGTGCTGGCGCAACGTGAAGATAGCTGTGAAAATATCTTGAGACTCGGATTGTTTGAGGGTAATGGGCGATCGAGTCATTACATCAGCAATTGTCAGTCCGACTGTACAAGCTGCGACAGTAGTTAGCTTGACGATATCCCGTTCTGTAAAAATGCCGATGGGCCGATTATCTTCGACGACTAATACGCAACTGCGCTTGGCTGCGCTAGCAACAGCGTTTTGTTTTTCGCCACAAAGGTGACAGGAGACGCGCATCGGGTTCATGAGAGCCAACACCTGGGCGATCGGGGTTTCTGGAGCCACGGTGAGGGGGTGGCGGTCGATCGCCCGATCTAAAGGTGACGAGTAGAGAGGCCTGCTGTTGGGGCGTCCGGCGGGTTCTGATGATTTAATTACGGGCAACTGCGGGGCTGAATCTAGGAAATGTTGTAATTTTTCTTCTTGTAGCATGATTATTAATTTTACTTAATGAGTTGTTACAATTTTGGAGACTTGGGTTGGCAGACTTAGCATTAATTAAGCGGGTGACAGATGCTTGATCGCCTAAAATCTGATTGCTAGAACACTGTTATTTAATTTTTATTTTTTTAATCCTATGTCGTGGACTCCCTTAAGTCATCGAATTCATCACTTGCCGCTTATCCTTGCGGGCCCGATTTTGCGCCGGACTGAAAGTAGGGCGGTGACAGTTTGGCTGGCTCTGAAAGCACCCCGCCAAGTCGAACTCAAGGTTTATTCGACAGAGGGCGGAACCGGCGAAATTGTTGGCATCCCGTTACTCCAAGGTGCAAACTCTACGGTGCATCTCGGCAAATACCTGCACGTAGTGGCGGTGACTGCTACACCGATCGACAGCAGTGTCTTGACATCCGGGCAAATTTATGCTTATGACATCAAGTTTACTGGGAGTAGCGAGTCGAACGTCGGGGGTGCAGTCCCAGAAAATGAGACAGAAAATCTCATTTCTTGCCTGTGGCCTGCCGCCCCTGATTTATCGGCTTTGGGATTGGAGACGATCAGTTATTTCGCTCACCAGTTGCCCACTTTTGCCCTGCCGCCGCAGGATTTAAACTATTTGCGTATCGTTCACGGTTCTTGTCGCAAGCCCCACGGAGACGGCAGAGATGCGCTGCCCATCTTGGATAATTCGATCGAACAGTTTGCAGGTACGGCAAATAGCAGGCCCCACCAACTGTTTTTAACCGGCGACCAAATTTACGGCGACGACGTGGCCGATGCGATGCTGTGGGCTTTGACGGATGCTGGCGATACCCTGTTGGGCTGGGAAGAAAGTCTGCCCCTGATGGATGATGCCCAAATAAAAAAGAATTTGTGTATCAGTATACCTAAAAATTCGCAAAACGAAAATGCAGTTGGCGAAGAGAGGGAAATTTTTAGAGAGTCGCCAATTCAGAAACCGTCTGATACTGAGTATGAGTCCAAAAAACCAATTCAGTTACAGCCGGGGACTCGCAGCGATATTGCCAGAGATTGTGGCGGCTTTACGGCGATGTTGGTGAATAAACCCAACAATGCTAAAAGTCACTTGTTTAGCTTGGGCGAATATTATGCGATGTATTTGTTAGTTTGGTCGCCGGTACTCTGGTGCACGAGTTTTCCGAAGGGTAAGGATATTTGCCCAAATTCTAAGCAGGCAAAAGTCTGGGATAGAGAAGTTGTTGAACTTGACGGTTTTGCTCGCAATTTGTGGAGAGTGAGGAGGGCGCTAGCGAATATTCCTACTTATATGATTTGCGATGACCATGATGTTAGCGACGATTTTTATTTGAATCGAGAGTGGTGTTACCGGGTGCTGGGAAAGCCACTGGGCCGGCGGGTGGTGCAGAATGCTTTGCTGGCTTACGCTGTGTTTCAGGCTTGGGGAAATACGCCCGCACAGTTCGATCGCGAAAAACCGGGAGATAAATTATTAAAGGCGGCTGAAAAATGGTCGGCTTCGGCGGGGACTGAT
Source organism: Microcoleus sp. AT3-D2 (assembly GCF_036705715.1). NCBI lineage: Bacteria > Bacillati > Cyanobacteriota > Cyanophyceae > Oscillatoriales > Microcoleaceae > Microcoleus > Microcoleus sp. AT3-D2. The sequence continues at coordinate 54,124 of NZ_JAUBVE010000017.1, forward strand.
GTTTCTGCTTGGGAGGAGGCGGCTTCGTATTTGGGAATTCCAAAACTCGATCCGAAAACTCATTTGCCTAAGTTGAAATTAGATGAAGATGTTTTTATTTTGGATCGAGATGACGAGGGTGTAAATGAGGTTTTAAATTGGCATTTTATTGTGAGAAGTTTTAAGCACGAGGTGATTGTGCTGGATACGCGGAACTGGCGGGGGTATCCGGTGAAAAGCGCGATCGATCCGCCGATGCTTTTGACTCACAAAGGTTTTGAAGAGCAAATTCAGAAACCTTTGAAGGAGACTAATTTGCTGAATAAAACAGGGGAGTTTGAGATTGAGGCGACGCTGGTAGTTGTACCAACAAATTTGGTGGGTTTGTGGATTATTGATGCGGTGCAAAAACGGGAGGTGGAACAGGGGAAAGTTTTTAATAGCGATGCGGGGGATGCGTGGAATTTTCACGAGTTGGCTTTTGTGAAGCTGTTGTCGGAGTTTTTTAAGCAGCGCGATCGGGTGATTGTGTTGAGCGGCGATATTCACTATGCTGCTGCTGTGCGGCTGAGTTATTGGTCTGATTGTCATTTTGGCGATTCTCGATCAAATATTGAGCCTTTGACGAGGGAGAATTATCGGTCAAATTGTCAATATTCTGTGCTGGCGCAGTTGACGGCTAGTGCTTTTATCAATGAGGAGTGGAAAACGCATTTAATTCATACTAAGATTAAGTCGCTGCTTCCTGAGCGATCGCACGAATGTTTGGGATGGAATGAGCCGCTGGAATTAATGAAGATTTCGAGGGGTGGCAAAAAGAAGGCTCTGGCGGCTGCTGTCAGAAATAGACAATCTCTGCCTGATTGGGGCTATCGGATTGACTGGATTAAACGGCAAAGAGCTCGGGTGTTTTTGCTGCTAGAAAAGGGAACTGCGTCAGATAGAACGCATAAAAATAAACAATTGTCATTCCTGCATAGGTTATGGAATTTTATATCGCTGTTGTGGCGCAATCGCTGGCTGCAAGAGGGTGATGAGATTGTGGGATATAGCAATATTGCGATCGTCAGTTTTCAGTGGCCTGCTGAGGGTGATGGGGAGAAAGCGGTGATGCAAAATGTTTATTGGCGGCCGCTTTGGGAGCCGAATAGTGTGGTTTACAGTCAATATTTTGTGCCGCTGGGATTGGATGAGGATGATTAGATTACCGATTTATTGAAGAAGTCCGGGATTTCGATACGGGTACAATATTGTGATCAGTTTGTGGCAGTGTCAGCCGGGGGTGAAACCCCTGTCTCATAGCTAAAGTCAGTTGGAACTGAGATGTTTCACCATTCTCAAGAACAGGCATCTTGCCTGTTCCACAAAGAATAAGTTTTCTTGTGGGGAGTCGCAGAATTTCCAGAACAGGCCGACCTGCTAAATCAGTTAAAAGCCAGACGCAAAAAGTCGAGGGCGGGCTAGGCAGATATGGAGGTCGTTTTGGACGCATTAGAAAACCATCAGCACGAAAGTTGAGGCGAAAACTAACCTTCTTGCTGTGCGATGAGCGTGAAACCCTTGGTTGATATACTATAAATTAGGAAGCCCGTGACGAGATTTGAACTCGTGACTTCCTCCTTACCAAGGAGGTACTCTACCACTGAGTTACACGGGCATAAAAAATTAAGAACCTCCAATTAAAAAATTAATTTTTAATTCTTAAATTTTAACTTTTTATTAAATTGAGGTGGGCCGAGCTAGATTTGAACTAGCGTAGGCGTAGCCAGCGGATTTACAGTCCGCCCCCATTAACCGCTCGGGCATCGACCCATTTCCATCACAGTTATATATCCTAGCACCAGAATCTTTATTTGCAACATTACATTTAAAACTCTAATCATTAAGTTGAGAACACATAAGTGAGTTAGCGGCAGACGGGAAAATTGAACACTGTTTAAGGTGTGCATTGCTAAGTCTAGGCTGGGTGCTCGCCCGGAGCACCCTAAGTCTAGACTAAGAGGAAATCCCTAATTCACTAATTCCCCGGTTTCTTGCAGGGAGTGCAGGCGACGATAAATACCTTGTTGACTCAAAAGTTCTTCGTGGCTGCCAACTTCGACGATTCTACCGCCGTCGAGTACGACGATCGCATCGGCTTCGCGAATTGTACTCAGTCTGTGGGCAATAATTATGGTGGTGCGCGTACCGAGGATATTTCGCATGGCTATCTGGATCGATCGCTCCGACTCATAGTCCAAACTAGAAGTAGCCTCATCAAAAATTAACACATCCGGCTCCACCAACAGCGCCCTGGCAATCCCCAACCGCTGCCGCTGACCGCCGGACAACCGCATTCCTCTCTCCCCGACCACGGTATAGTAACCTTGGGGCAACAGCCGCACAAAATCGTCTACTTTGGCGATGCGACAAGCATCCTCAACTTGCTCGAAAGTTGCATTTCTGTTTCCGTAAGTCAAATTTTCCAGCAAAGTACCGTTAAAAACGTCTACTTCTTGGTGGACAATGGCTAAACGCTGGCGGTAGCGAGTCACGTCTAAGCTGCGAATGTCTTCGCCGTCGATCAGAATGCGGCCGGAGTTTGGTTCAAAGTAGCGAAACAGAAGTTTAACTAAAGTTGATTTCCCGGAACCCGATCGCCCGACTAATGCTACAGTCTGACGGGGATGAATCAATAAATTCACATCTTGCAAAACGGGTTTTTGGCTGTCGTACCCGAATGTCAGACCGCTGATCTCAACTTTGCCGGTAAATTTATAAGGCGACGCCGATCGAGCATTTTCTGCTAAATTAACCGCATCAACACCGTCTGGCGTTTGCATAAACTCGTGGAACCGGATCATTGAAGAATAGCGCCGCGCCAATAATTCGGCGATAATGCTAATCGGACGCAGTTGGGAATATGCCATGCTTGCCAGGGTGTAGACGGTAACAAAATATCCGAGGGAAATTTTGCCTGCAACCGTGGCTGCTAGGCTAAAACCAAGAACTGAAAACAAACACAACTGGACGATCGTCTGCTGGTATGTCCCCAAGGTGACGTATCCTTTGTGAATGCGGTTGATCACGACTTTTAATTCGCGATCGAGTCTGGTGGTTTGCCTTTTGAGTTCATCGCTTTCTGTCGCAAAAGCTTTGACTGTTTTGATGTTGGTGATAATTTCCGAGTTGCGGCTTTCGGTATCTTCGATGTATTCATCCAGAATTTCTTCTCGCGCAGTCACCCCTTGCAGGCCTTTGAGGGTGAAACTGAGGATAAATAGGAATGAAACCAAAATTAATAAGCCAATCCGCCACTCAATTAAGCAGATAACGGCAAAAATGCCGATTAAGCGGACGACTTCGGGGATGAATTCGCCGGCAATTTCTGGGTAAGTCCAAGTATGGTTGGCGATGCCTTTGGCGATGCGGCTGGCAATCCGTCCGGCGTTGTTTTCGTCGTAGAATTCTAGGGGTAAGGTGAGGATTTTGCCGATCGCACTTCTCATTCGATCGCGCCTTGCCCTCAATGGTATCGCCCAGTGGAACCAATTTGCTACCCAAGGTTGGATCGGTGCTTTGGCGACTGTTACCAGAAAAATTATGCCCAGCAAGACGGATAGCGATAATATTTTGTTGGGTGACTGCTGGGTAACAGAGGCGATCGCTGTTATCAGTTTTTGGGTTACTGTATCTGTAGCTTGACCCGACAATACGTTTAATATTTGACCGATCGCGTAAGGAACAAGCAAATCGGCTAGTGCCAAAACGCTGGATGCGCCTATGCTGTAAACTGAGATTTTCCAGTAGCGACTGTAGTATTGGAAAATGTCCTGAAAGCTTGCCATAAATTTGTGTTGAGATACAACCCTTGCAAACACTTGCATCTAAAATTGCGCTCTCGGCGCGCTTTGTTTACAAGTGTACTACAAAAGTAGTTGATCGGGAGCTCATCTCGGCTCATGCTAGCGACTCGCCCGATCGGGTGATTTATGGCAATCATTCGATCGTCAGCAATCAATCCGCATTCCTGGGCAATAAATTCAAGACTAAGGGCAAAAAAATGCAAAAGACAGAATTTTTCTTAAATTCTGCCTTCTGAGCAAGGCCTTATAAGTTTTACGTTTGAGTAGTCTGTTAGCTGAAGGTGTAGGCTGATTGCAGCGCCCACCAGATCAAGAAGCCGATTCCGCCGGCAATGACAATCGCCGAAATGGCGATCGCTATAGGACTGTCAGCTCCCTTGAACTTCATGATTCCGCGATTTAAATCTGACATGACAGTGTTCTCCCACAATTCCAGCTTGATTGTAGCTTTGCCGTCGGCGGATGGCGGTCAATTTTCACGGCAATTACTGATTTGGTTAAGACTCTGGGTGCTGAAATTTCAGGTGGGGAGTTGGTTTGGGGGGGTTTTACTGGGTTTGTGAAAAAAACTTACTAAAAAGACTTGACAAATTTCGAGAATTGAGACAATATTGTTAATACCGCAGGAAATGCGGGTGTAGCTCAGTGGTAGAGCGTCACCTTGCCAAGGTGAATGTCGCGCGTTCGAATCGCGTCACCCGCTTTAGAAGAGAAAAAAATCAAGGAAACCGGAAAGTAGATCCAGAAAGTTTTCGGTATACTCCTAATGATGGTTGAAAATACCTAAGTTAGTGGTAAGATTGAATCCAGAACTTGCAAGTCAAAATTGCCGATCGGTCGATATCTCGGAACAGGCAGTTGAAAGCCTCGCTATGGCGGAATTGACAAGTTTGATTAAGTGGATATGTTAACGATTATTTTTGTAAAAACGCTTTTTTTATCTGATCGCTAGTGCCATCTCAAAAAGCTCCAAAGATTGACTTAAACGATGAGTACCCCTGTCCTTGCCGACGCCGGGGTCGTCTAGTTCCCATAACGTTGACAGAAGCCTTTGGTTGCAACCGCTGTCAACAAATATTTGTATTGGACGAAAGTGGATACGTGATCGAGCAACTATCAACGAACTATCCTTACAAGCAGGCTTGGCGGTGGACGGGTCACCAGTGGAACAGAGCGCATCCAGGTTTGAAGGCTCATTACTTGCCACTGGCTTTGGGTATGATATTGGTGCCGTTAGTGATTTGGTTGCCCTTGGCGCTGCACTCGCCGGGCCCGAATATTATTCTGTGGGCAATGGTCGCTGTGCTGCTAGCAATGCTGCCGGCGCTGATGGTATGGCTCGCTTACAGGCGTTAGCTAGATGATAATAGAGGATTTTACCCATTCATCAGATGCCGCAAATGTAGCGCGTCGCGCTTATCAAGCTTCTTTGGAGTTGGCTGCGACAAAGAGTGCTGATCGCGCGGCAGCTTTGCAGGCGATGGCGGGCTCGCTGAAACGCCGGCAAAATGACATTTTAGAAGCAAATACTCTGGATCTAGAAGCGAGTCGGGACATGGCGATTCCCGAGTTGATTGTGGAGTGGCTGAAGCTGACGCCGGAACGGATCAAGACAACCGTGCAAATTCTGGAACGGTTGGGGGAAATGCCAGATCCGATCGGGCGGGTGATCAATGCTTCTTATCAGGTTGATCGGTGTCAGGTTTACTGTCAGTCGCTACCACTGGGGGCGATCGCTCTAATTTACGAGGCGTTTCCAGAGTTGGGGGCGATCGCCGCGGGTTTGTCTCTCAAAAGCGCTAACAGTTTGATTCTTAAAGGCGGCAGCGAAAGCTGGCAAACTAATGCTGTAATTGGGGAAGCTTTGGTGTCGGCGATCGATGAGGTCGGTTTGCCCTCGGGATGTTTGCAGGTACTGCCGCCGGATCGGGGCGCTTCGATCCGAGAATTGGTCACTCAAGACCAATATCTCAATTTAATTATTCCCTACGGTAGACCAAGTTTGGTGCAGCAGGTGGTAAGGCTGTGCACAGCACCAGTTTTGAGGTCGGCAATGGGAAATTGTTACCTTTATTGGTCACCGACTGGCAGTTTGGAGATGGCAAGGTGGATGATTTTGGACAGCCATCAAAGCGTGCCAGATCCTGTTAACGCGATCGAGAAAGTGCTGATCGATCGCAACCAAAAGCCTTCTTCCCTAGTCAGGTTGTGGAACAGTTTAAAAGAAAAAGGCTTTCAAATTAGCGCTGATGCGGATCTTGTTGCAGATTTCCCAGACTTGAAGCTGGCGGAACCATACGAGTGGACTCAACCTTATTTAAACAAAACCATCGCGTTTAAAGTTGTCGATAGTTTAGAGATTGCGATCGGCTGGATCAACCGCTACAGCAGCGGCCACGCTGACTCCATCGCCACTGAATCTTACTTAGAAAGTCGCCAATTTGCTCTGGATGTTAACAGCGCCTCAACTTTTATTAATGCCTCGCCTCGGTTTTGGCGTTATCAAAATCGGGGAGATGCGATATTTTTGGGAATGTCCAACCAAAAAGGTTATCGTCGGGGATTGATCGGGTTAGATACCCTGACGACAATCAAAGAAATTGTTCAGGGAAACGGACTTTTTTAATCTTATAGGTTATTTAGGATTGGTTATTGGGATTAAACCAAACTGAAAAGTGGGAAAGTATTATAGATTCGTAAGCCTTTAATAGTTGTTTCTAAAATTTTATTTATGGGATATAATATCTTGGTACAACAGTCAAGCAGCTTTGATCTAAAGCAATTTGATCGCAAGCTCCCGGATAGCCGCAGTGGAGACAGATAAAATCTCCGCAGCCTGACAATAAGCCGCCGGATTTATGTGTGGGTTCAATCTCAAATCGGGTACGGGATCTAATTAAATTTAGAAACTTATTAAGTCACATGAAAATACTCTTAGCGATCACATGAAATCAGAAAAATCACTCAATACTCTAGACAAGACGGCAACGCCGACTTTAGGCAAAGAAACGCTAATTCCACACTCAGTATACGCTAAGAAATTGCGCCCACTTCTGCCATCAGAAGCCTTTACACCCGATGGTAGTAAGTTGGTTATACTGTTCATTAATATGGGCATTTTGCTACTGGGTTGGGGAATTGCGGCTCGTCTCGATCATTGGCCTGTATATCTTTTATGGCTTTATTTACCTTTAGCTTTGATTATGGGTAATAGTATAATAGCTTTATCATTTATCTCCCATGATTTCATGCACGGTAGTGTGCAGAAAAAATCTCGCATGACTGAGATAATTAGTTTTCTAGGGTTCGCAATGTTGTTTATGCCCCCGACTCAGTGGAAATCTCTTCATAACATTGTACATCACAGTCAAACAAATTCTTTAGGAGATCCCGATCGCAATTACCTCTACCAACAGCCTAATACTTGGGGAAAAAGAATTCAAAATTTCTTTGTACCATCTCTTGACTTCAATCCATTTTGGTTCTTCATAGTAGGGATGGCAGGCTCGTGGTTATTTCATAATTTTTCCAACCTCTCTTCGATCCTGTTGTTTAATAATAAGTCTGTTGATTATGTGCCGGCTGCTTTTACAGTCAGTGCTCGGGATCGGTGGACAATTGCCCTTGAGTTTATGGGAATTTTATGCCTGCATTTTAGCATTTTATTTTATTTAGACTTTCATCCCCTAAAACTAGCTTTTGGCTATTTTCTGCCGCTAGCAATTGGTCATTCAGGAATCATGTTTTATATCTACACCAATCATCTGATTTGCCGGATGACGAGTGTTAATGACCCGCTGATTAATAGTCTTTCAATACGGGTTCCCAAAATAGTTGATTTGTTGCATTTCAATTTTTCATATCACACGGAGCATCATATTTTCCCTAGTCTTAACTCAGACTATTACCCTTTGGTTCAAGACTTGATCCAAATTCACTATCCTGGGCGGATGAATTTACTTGATGCTGATGAAGCTTGGCAATTGTTAATGGAAACTCCTAGGCATTACAAAGATGAAGTTACCTTAACTGATTATTTAGGGGAAAATTCGGTAAATTGCCCTCTTGATAATTCTGCTGTAACGCCTTTCCTATAGCTAAATACACTTCTTACTCTCACAAGTTCCCCCCAGACTACAACTAGAAACCGACGCTAACGACCAATACTGAGTAAGGTGTGCACTGCACACCTTACTTTGCGATATACTGCTAAATTTTTAATTCTACATACTGATACTATTGAGCACCAACGAAGGCTTGAGAGCAAAATAAGAAATGACTCGTTTTTGATTGTTGGCATCAATCTTTTGTTCTGCCATATTCAAATTTTGCTGGAACTGTCTGGCTAAAAGTTGGATCGGGGTTCCCGCAAAAACTTCGTCGAAGCTCATCCGGTAGAGTTCTCGGAAAGATTTATCGTAATAACCCAAACGGTCATATCGATAAGCTGACAAAATAAACAGAATTTGCAGTTGATTGGCCGCTCGTTTGTACGGAGGAAGCAACCGTAAAATGTCCTTTTCCGTAATCACTTCTAGATTACCAGAAGCGGTAATCCTAGGAATGTCCCGGTAGGCGGCCAAAGGCATATTAGCTGCAAAACTCATGTATTCATACTGGGGAAAATTGACGGCTGAATGCTGTGGGCCACAGGTAAAAATTACAGTTGTGACAATTGCAATTAATTGTTCAACTGTGTCGATGTGGTCTGGGATTCCTTTGACTTTACCGCCGTTATCAGACGCTAATTCTTGAGCCCAGGTTTGCAGTTCCACATCTTGTACGATCGCCTGATTCGTCGGGTAAAAGAATTTAAGATAGCCGGATACAAAGGTTTCAATCGCATCCCAAAGCAACAATCCATCATCTCGGTAAGGATAGTGAGGCAGTTGATTGGGGTCATCCATTCCCCGATTTTTCAGTTCAGCAGGTAAGGCAAATTGATCGAGACTCCATGTACTGCACGCCTCTCTAGTCAGTTCCATTGTCTCAGCCAAGGTACCGCCTAGCAATTCATCAACAGGCCCGCCGGGATTGATCAATCGAGAACGTGCCAGATCGTTGTTAGTCAACATAAAGCGAAAGTGCGGTTTCAGCAGCAGGCTAAGCGGGTGATTTTTAGCCAACTGTCGGGCGGTGACGATCGCAATTGGTTCCATCACCAGATGAGTTCGACCTAAATGCGAGTTCATTTCATGGTGATTGGCATCTGCTACTTGTACACAGAGTTTCGCAAACAGCCAATCGACAGGAGGATCGAATGGGGTATAGACATGGCTACCGGGCGTCGGATCGAGTTGAATGGCAATAGGTGTCATTTCACCGCGATCGCGGACTCCCGTCCACCGCCAAGCGAAAAAAGCCCGTGGTTTGGGCAAGTATTTTCTGCCTTTTTCATAGGTTCCGCCTCCAACGAGAGCAGGCGCGCGATAGTGTTGGTCAGTACCTGTGTAATCGGCAATGTAAATGTTTTTTTGCTGCAACTCTTGCTGCAGATCGAATAATGGGTGCAAACTGGAAAGACCCCTGAGTGTTTCTGCCCGAGGATCGCTGGCATCTAAGAGGCGAAGCACCATCGGATTTGCTCCAGACAGGCGCTGTTCTGCAAAAGAGCGATCGGTTTGGTAAATTTTGGCAACTCCAGGTAGCGGCAGCCAAGTAAAAAAGTCTTCATAGTCTTGGAGTTCGTCGAGAGGATCGAGAAAAGTTCTCGAATCGGCTGCCAGCATATTTGCCGGAAGTTCCGATGTTGCTAATATCCGTTCTGCAAGATACTTGCTCGAAAAGTTCTCGACTGCGGGCACATCTTTCAATAATGCCAAAGGTGATAAACTCTCATAGTCAAACTGATAAGCTTGTTGCTGACGATTCAAGGAATCTTTGCGCTGTTCTTGGTTCGGGTCGTCTTGAGGAAGAGAAGGTTTCATATTGTCTACCATTGTATAAATCAACTCTCTTTTTGTAGTAAAATATCGGACATCGATCACTACTGATCAAGGATGGAATTTAAAAAGTATTCTGCAGGCTCACGCTTGATATAGGTCTTATCCACCGACCAATAATCTTATTCCGGATTTTTTTAAACTCAGAAAAATTCCTCAAAAGAAGGCAACACTTCTCGATCGCCCTAAATCTAGGTTGAAAGGTTTCATTCTCCCGATAAGTAGCTCGCACTCAAGAACCCCGACTTCTTTGAGATGTCGGGGTTCGGGGTGTTCGGTTTTTTGAGCTGGGTCTTGATTAGCGGTTAGGCACGAACCATTAAATATTGACCGTTGCCGTTATATTCGCCGTCGCAACTCGCGAAATTAGACACAAACCAAATCAAGTAAAACCGCCAGATGCGACGAAATTTGGCATAGTCCATGCCGTAGTCTAAATCTTTGACTATTGCCTGAGAATCGTCAAAGTTTGTCAGCCAAGTAGTTAAGGTTGTAGAGTAATTGTGTCCGTTGAGATACCAGTTTTTTATGGTTTTGAGGTCTTTGTTGTGGCTGGGAACTGCATCGTATTTCCAGTAACGACCGTGGGGGAAAATGTATTTGTGGGTGAAAACGCTGGATATATTGTTGGGAATGCGAACTGTGATGATGTGAATAAAAACTTTGCCATTATCGTTCAGGAAAGATGCCAGCTTTTGGAAAGCTTTCGTTAAATTGCCTACATGACAAAAAACTCCGATGGAGAGAATTTTGTCAAATTTTGTCTCAAATTGGGCCTCGTTCAAATCTCCTTCATATAGGATAAATCGACCAGAACTAAGGTAGCTTTCGGGGTCTTGCATCTTTTGACGCATATACTCGCATTGCTGGTGGCTCAAGTTAATCCCGGTAAAGGTGACATTGGGGAATTTGGAAAGAATGTAATTGGGAACACAACCCCAACCGCAGCCAAAGTCTAAAATATTGTCGCCATCCTGAATCTCTAGCTTCTCAATCACATCATCAATCATTTGCATTTGCGATTGTTCAAGGTTTGCCGCTCCTTTTTCCCACAATCCCATGCTGTATTTAGGATAAATGAGTTTTCCGTCGCCTAACATCGGATTCAGCATTGCTTGAGGTAAGTCGTACTGAATCTTCATTAAATCCCGCGGCCCTTCGGCGGTACGATCTGTTTCTGTCAGTACCCATTCGTAGGGGACAAGCAGGGACGGAAAATGCTTAAACAATACGGGCATACAGGTATCAAAAAGCGATCGCAATACTGAATCCGGTACTTCTAAGCCGTTGATGTAAGACTCTGCTACTGCCATGTGCAGCGTGTTAACTGCACTGGCTGCGAGGCGAGTTGCTCCGTAGGCGATCGGACTTTTGGTATGGATATTTCCCACGAGGGGAATGTGGTTTTCGATGTTTTGTAGGGCTGTTGATGAAGTCATGGTTATACTGCTTTTAAAGATGCTGCTATTCTATCTCACGAAAATTGGCTGGTTGTTAGAGAGCAAAAAAGCTGAAACTATTGCCAAGTAAGGTTTGCACAGACCAACTCTCCAAAATCCTAAAAATATATGACGGTTGAAGGGGATTTTATAACGGATTTATAAGGCTTTGGGCGATCTTAATTTTATTAAGAATTATGTCAGTCCATTTTAGATTTTAGATTTTAGATTTTAGATTAACTCTACAGCTTGAATTCGGGTATTTTCACGGTGTGATGAAAATTTTAGTGTTCCTTTATACCCTTTTAAATTTTAGAATTGAGAATGAATGATGAGCTAAGAGTTGGACTCTTGCCTAGAGTTGCTTTCTTTTTTTAAAGTGGTGTCAGTTGGGCGGTTGAGGTGACGAAACGAGAAGGAAATGCCGATCGCGACTTATATAGCAATCCGATTTGAGCCTCACAACACAACGCCCTCTTGTCTTCCTAGACTTCTTGTATAGCAAGACTTTCAGATTTTACAGATATAGAAAATCACTTAGGATTGCTATAGTTAAGGAATCAGGGATACAGAAAAAATGCCCAGAAACCGGGTTTGCATACAGGTTCGCTGCAATAACAGATGTCCGCGAGATTCCTCGCTAATTAGCTAGACGCGCCACATATGCCACAGATTCACTATCTGCCGGACGATCGCACGATCGAGATAGACGACGACGATATAATTCTCGAAGCTTCCCTGCGTGCCGACATTCCCCACACCCACATCTGCGGTGGTAGCGCCCGATGTTCGACTTGCCGGGTATTGATTGTCGAAGGTTTGGAATTTTGCTCTCCGCGCACTTCGCCGGAAGAGGAACTTGCCAAAAAATTGCGTTTAGAACCGGAAATTAGGCTGGCTTGTCAGACGCAGGTGGCGGGCGGGAAGGTGATTTTGCGGCGGCTGGCGATCGATTCTGAAGACTTGGAATCATTTACCGACCAAATCGCCGGAAAGTTGATTTCTAATCCTGTGGGTCAAGAGAAGAAAATTGCAATTTTGTTTGCCGATATTCGAGGGTTTACTGCGTTTGCAGAATCCCTGTTGCCCTACGATGTAATTTATGTTTTAAATCGCTATTTCCAAAAAATGGGTTATGTGATAAACCGCAATGGCGGGATGATTAATAATTACATGGGAGATGGTTTTATGGCGCTGTTTGGGTTGGAAAATCCCGACAAGGCGGCGGAACAAGCTGTGAGGGCTGGGGTGGAGATGCTGGAGGAACTAGAGAAACTCAATCCCTATTTTGAGACTTTATACCGTCACCGATTGCGGATTGGGATTGGCATTCACTGTGGCTGGGTGGTTGTTGGGAATTTGGGGGCATCGAAGAGTCAGACAGTTACGGCGATCGGGGATGCGGTGAATTTGGCCAGCCGGATCGAGGCGGCTAATAAGCAAGTAGGAACCAGTTTACTTATTTCCGAGGAGACTTATCAGGAAGTTAAGGAATTGGCGATCGTCGATCGGCGTGTATCAGTGCCAATTCCGGGGAAAAGTGGCGAATATCCGCTGTATGAAGTAGTCGGGATGCCGCCGCTGCCCCTGGAAATCTCCTCGATTTCCGAGGTCAAAGAAAAATCTATTTGGAAAATTTTTGTCAAAAATTTGTGTACTTTGTATGCTGCGGTGTACAATTGGATTAAGAAAATTTGGATTCAAATTAGAAAACTATAAAGCAACTTTTTTGAGTTTTGTTATTCCCTCGACAAGATGAATATTCCTCAGTCAATAGTTCGGATTTTTCTCATGCTCCCCAACGGTCAGATAGTCGCACAACTGCGAGATAATATTCCGGGTATTGCAAGCCAAGGAATGCTTTCTACTTTTGGTGGTGGCGTGGACATTGGAGAAAGTCCACAGCAAGCAGCCGTGCGAGAATTGGAAGAAGAAACTAGCCTAAAAAGCGATTGTAACCTTGCATTTGTCACAACTTTTATTTACACGACAAACAATAATCCAAAATTTATCCAAAACAATCACCTATTTTTGGCAAAAATTAGCAATTTTGAAAAAATAGAAATCAAAGAAGGTGTGGGTTTTGTAGTTTTGAGAAAAGATGTAGATTTCGAGAAAGTCAACGCAGGGGAAGGTACTCAAATGGCTTGGAAATTGTTGCAGGAATATTTAAAATAAAAATTCCCACACTACCTTTTCCCCGCGATGAGACTGAAACTTTAATAGAGAACTTCTTTACTATGCTGTCAAATACGAATTCAGAGTACGAATTATTACTACAACGAGCGATCGCGATCGCCGCCAAAGCTCATGATGGGCAGGTTGATAAGGCAGGCAATCCCTATCTCGATCATCCCCTATTTGTGATGGAAAATGTAAATTCTATAGAGGAGAAAATCGTAGCCGTTCTACACGATGCGGTCGAAGATTCTGAACTTACACTGGAGCAACTTAGAAGCGAAAGTTTTCCAGAAGTTCTAGTCTCGGCGATCGCGGCGATTACCAAAATAGAAGGAGAAGCTTATGCAGCTTATTTAGAACGTGTGATTGCCAACCCGATCGCATTGCGAGTCAAGATCGCTGATGTTACTCATAACCTTGATATTCGTCGCATCGCCAATCCGACAGAGGCAGATTTTCAACGCATTGCAAAATACAAAAAAGTCCTCAGTCAGTTGCGTGCATCCTTAAAGTAATTATTAACCGCAAATATCCGCGTTAATCCGCGTGCATCTGCGGTTAAAAAAATTCCCAAATCCTAAGCCATCACCATCCCCCCATCCACATTAAAAACCTGCCCGGTTATATAAGCAGCCGCCGCATCTGCCGCCAAAAACTTCACCATCCCCGCAACTTCCTCAACTTCCCCATATCTCCCCAAGGGAATATACTTCAAAATCTCATCAGACTTGACATCCTTAGTCATATCTGTAGTGATAAAACCCGGTGCAACTGCATTCACAGTAATCCCGCGACTCGCCAACTCTTTCGCCACTGTTTTAGTAAACCCAATTACCCCAGCCTTTGCCGCACTGTAATTAGCTTGTCCGGGATTGCCCATTTGCCCAGCAACCGAAGCAATATTAATAATTCGGCCGCTTCGCTGCTTCAGCATGATTTTACTCGCAGCTTTCGCACACAAAAACACGCCAGTTAAATTCAAATCAATTACCGCTTGCCAATCTTCCAACTTCATCCGCAATAGCAAAGTATCGCGATTAATGCCTGCATTGTTCACCAAAATGTCAATCCGTCCCCATTTTTCCATGACATTACTGGTGAGTAAATCTACTTGCTCAGTTTTCGAGACATCTGCTGCAAGTGCGACAGCTTCTCCTCCAGCAGCAACTATTTCTGCTACCACCTCATCAGCAGCAGCACTCGAACTCGCATAGTTGACGGCGACTTTAGCGCCCTCTGCCGCTAGGGCTAAAGCAACGGCGCGGCCGATTCCCCGCGACGCACCGGTCACGACAGCAACTTGACCCCGCAATCTCTGAAAAGTCTCTGGCAATAGTTCCATAATTGTATCCTCGCAATCTACCAGAGAATTTTGCACTAAAATCGAGCCAGAACCAAAAAAATTATTTTGTCTTATGGCAGTTCAAAAACAGTTCAGCAGTTTTGAGGAGTTACTATCGGGCTCTGACTTGCCGGTGTTGGTAGATTTTTACGCTACTTGGTGCGGGCCTTGTCAGATGATGGCACCGATTTTGGAGCAAGTAAGCGGTCAGATGAAAGACAAGCTGATGGTTGTCAAAATTGACACCGATAAGTACGAACAGTTGGCGTCGCAGCATCACATTTATGCTTTGCCGACTTTGGTGCTGTTCAAAAATGGCGCTGAGGTCGATCGAATTGAGGGAGTTATGCAAGCGGCGCAGTTGATCGATCGAGTGCAACCTTACTTGTAGCCGGAGCCAATTATCTCACACGTAGGGTGCGTCAGCCAATAGACATCTCCCAAAAAGATATTCAAGAACAGGCATCCTGCCTGTTCCACAACAATTATGGGAGATGTCTAATATCTGATTAATTATGAATAAAATAATCCTAGTTGACGCACCTTACTTATGAAGACTCCCAGCCACGCTATTATCAATCTCGCCATTCTTGGCAAACCGCAACTGCCGCAAGCTAATCTAATTATTGTGATCGGCGGAATCTTACCCGACATCCCAATATTTCTATTTTACTTTTGGGCGAAATACATTGCTCGCTTGCCCGCAGCTACAATTTGGTCAAAAGCATATTATGAGCCTTTTGTGCAAGATATTGTGGCTCTGTTTCATTCAATTCCCCTGGCGGTTATTGGTTTGCTAATTGCTTATTACTTTGGCTGGCAAAGCGTGCAAATTCTGTTTATTAGTATGATACTACACTCTCTGGGAGATTTGCCTGTACACAATGACGACGCTCATAGGCACTTTTTTCCGTTCAGCAATTACCGTTTTATTAGCCCGTTTTCTTATTGGGATCGGAAGCACTACGGGTCAATTGTTTCTGTGGTGGAAATGTTGTTAGTGCTGCTGTCAACTTTCCGGGTTTTTGGTTTTGTTAACTCTTATGCTGGAAAAACGTTGTTGATTTTGGTGAATGGTTTTTACTGGGCTGGCGCGGTTTATTTTCAGGTGCGACATTTATTTAAATTCACTTCCCAAAGATGAAACATGAGCTCAAAATTACCAATTAGCAATTAGGAATTAGCAATTACCATATTGTTAACTACGCCGAATATTAAAACAGCACCAATCTTGGCGCTTCCACAGAGTAGCGACAATCCAGCCATGCTGTTCGAGAGTGTCAGCAATTGGCTTAGCTTGGTCGAGCAAAATGCCGCTGAGCACGCCCCAAGTAGTGGGTTTGCTAATTGCAGTGAAGTGCGGGATTAAATCAATGATTACTTCTGCTAAAATGTTGCAGATCAAACCGTCGATCGGCTCATCTACCATTTCTTTCAAACGATCGATACTTCCGAGTTCTGCAACCAACTGCTGAGAATTAACGCGGTTGAGTAGTCTGTTGCTAATGGTCGATCGCACTGCCAAAGGATCAGTATCCAAAGCATAAACTTTTGTAGCGCCCAACAACACCGCGCCGATCGACAAAATACCCGATCCGCAGCCGATATCAGCAACTACGCACTCTTTGTCATCAAAACCGAGACGCATTTCCAGCGACTCCAGACAAAGTTGAGTAGTAGCGTGAGCACCAGTACCGAAAGCTACACCCGGATCTAAACGCAAAATAACGCGATCGGTATCAGTCGGTAAGGGCAGCCAAGCCGGGTTAATTAAAAAGCGATCGCCCACTTCTTGAGGCTGCCAGTGCTCCTTCCAAGTGCTGCCCCAGTCTTCGTCTTCAATCAAATCCCACTGCATCGCAGGTAGGGGCAAACCTGCACACAGAGCATCTTGGCGCAGCCACAGAGACAGAGCGGCCAAATCCAGCAATCCTGCCTGTTCTTCGGGCAAATAAGCCGACATCAGGCAGGAATTGCTTTTGAGCTCAGTAGCAGTTCCCCGACAGTTAAATCGTTCCAAACGCCAAAAGATGATATCTTCCAGCGCCGGATCGCAAAGAATTCTAATTTCCCACCAGCTATGTGCCATAACGATTTTAGATTTTAGATTTTAGATTTTAGATTGGCCCAGGGGAACTGGAGACTGGGAACTGGGGAGTGAGGAAGGAGGATTGGCTAATAGAAAAATTCCCGCTTTCAGGCCAATGACCAATTACCAATTACCCATTACCAATTATCAGCCCTGGCATCCAAAATCTAAACTCCAAAATCCGTCAAAGATTTACCGTGTAAGCATCCCGAATTCCCGGAACTTTTAGGATCTCGGCCAGTATCCCCTCTGGTAGAGGGTCATCAAGGCTCAAAACCATCACCGCATCGCCTCGCACGATTTTACGGCCTACCTGCATACTGGCAATATTGACATTAAAACTGCCCAATTGGGAACCAATTTTGCCAATAATCCCCGGCATATCGCGGTGCAGGGTAAACAGCATATGGTGAGTGGGGGAAACGTTAACCGGGAAATCGTCAACGCTGGTAATCCGAATTTCGCTTTCGCCGAGCACTGCACCTGTCACGGTGTGTTCGCCGAGGGTTCCCTTGGCCGAGAGGTGCAGGGAGCCGGTGTAGTCGCGAATTGAGGCGTCTCTGGTTTCGACGACGCGAATTCCGCGTTCTTTGGCTTCAATGCTGGCGTTGACGTAGTTAACGCGCTCTCGCAGGGCTTGGGATAGCAGGCCTTTGAGGGCGGCGACGACTACGGGCTGGCTTTGGTTGCTGGCCAATTCGCCTTGCAGTTGAACGTTGAGGTAATCGACTCGGCCTCCGGCTAGCTGGCTGACGAGGTTGCCGAGGGTTTCGGCGAGTTGCAGGTAGGGTTTGAGTTTTTCGATCGAGTCTGGGTAAATTCCTGGTATGTTGACAGCCGATCGCGCGGGCAGCCCCAACAGTACATCGCGGATTTGTTCAGCAACATCGATCGCCACATTCACCTGAGCTTCCGCTGTGGATGCTCCCAAGTGAGGTGTCAGCACGATGTTCTGGCCGACACTCCGCAGCGGGGAATCGGCTTCGAGGGGTTCGTGTTCGTAAACGTCGATCGCTGCGCCGGCTATCTGGCCTGATTTTATAGCTTCTGCGAGGGCTGATTCGTCGATGATGCCGCCTCTGGCGCAGTTTATGATGCGGGCCGTGGGCTTCATTTTCGACAGCACTTCAGCGTTAATTAAGTGCAGGGTTTCCGGCGTTTTGGGGATGTGCAGGGTAATGTAGTCGGATTCGCGCATCAGCAGTTCGAGTTCTACCAAGCGGCAGCCCAACTGGTCGGCTCTTTCGGTCGAAATGAAGGGATCGTAGGCCAGCAGTTTCATGCCCATTGCTTTGGCTGCGGCGGCGAGGTGGGAGCCGATTTTGCCCAAACCGACGATGCCGAGGGTTTTTTTGTAAACTTCTACGCCGAGAAAGCGGTTGCGTTCCCATTTACCACCTTTAACGGATTCGTTAGCTTCCGGGATGTGGCGGGACATCGAGAGCATCATGGCGAGCGCGTGTTCGGCGGCGGCGATCGTGTTGCCTTCGGGGGAATTGACGACTACAATTCCTTTGCGGGTAGCGGCGGGTACATCGACATTATCTACACCGACACCGGCTCTGCCGATGATTTTGAGTAAATTCCCGGCTTCTATGATTTCTTTGGTAACTTGGGTGCCAGAACGGATCATTAAAGCGTCGTAATCTGGAATAATTTTTACCAGTTGTTCGGCTGAGAGTCCTGTGTTTACGTCAACTTGCGCGACTTGGGAGAGGATGTCAATTCCGGCTTGGTCGATCGGATCGGATACTAGAACTTTAGGCATAGCAAGCAATTGAGTGCAATAGTAAAAATAGACCGAGCGTTGGCGAGCTCAAAGTGAGACTTATGACTTAGAGCAGTATCTAACAGCTCAGCTCAAGCTTGCCTTTGTGCAGTTTGAATTGTATCTGTATTCGGTCAAGGTCGGCCGTTTTTTGCGTGAAATATTTTAGCTTTGCGGGCGATCGGACTCTCTGAACGTCTTAAAATCCCCCAACTGCTTAGCTAGTATGTCTTTTCGGGATATAATAGACTTTGGCTATTCCAGCCTAACTATCAGGAATTGTTTTCTAATGAATTATCTTATCGCCGTACTGCCCGATCGAATTCAAGCCGAAGCTGCCTACTGTGCTCTGGAAAAAGAAGGCTTGCCTATGAAGCAAGTGAGTATTTTGGGCCGCGGCTACAAAACTGCTGATGAATTTGGCTTGATCGACCCGAACCAGCAAGCGAAGAAACAAGCTAAACTCATGGCTATTTGGCTGATTCCCTTTGGCTTTATTGCTGGGGTTACTTTCAGCTTGATTACTGAGTTGAAGACTTTTGCCTGGGCGGGAGAAATTGGCGATCATGTGATCGGTGGTGTACTCGGTGCGATCGCCGCTGCAATGGGCAGTGTGTTTGTTGGAGGCGCGGGCGGTATGGCTTTTGGTAGCGGCGATGCTTTGCCCTACCGCAACCGTTTGAATGCGGGTAAATTTTTGATTGCGGTTAAGGGTACTGATGATTTGACTGGGAAAGCTGCGAAGATTTTGCAGCAGTTTAAACCGGAAAATATCCAAGGTTATACAGAGACTTAGTTATTTGTTTGTTAACAGTTGACTGTTGACTGTTGACATTCAACTCGTGTAATATTTGGAGGCAGTTATGGAATTACAAACTATCCCCCTACATTCTCCCCTAGAATTAACGCTGGAATTAACAGACGAGCAGTTTTTTCAGTTGTGTATTGACAACCGGGATTTAAGATTTGAACGGACTGCAACGGGAGAATTAATTATTATGCCGCCTGCGAGTAGCGATACAGGCAGACGGAATGCGGATCTAAGTTTTCAACTCGAAGGTTGGAGCCGTCAAAATAAGCTTTTGGGAATTGCTTTTGACTCTTCAACTGGATTTAAACTCCCCGACGGTACAGACATTTCTCCCGATGCTGCTTGGATGCGGCGCGATAGGTGGGATGCTTTAACTGCTGAAGACAAAGAGAAATTTGCGCCGATTTGTCCAGATTTTGTGGTGGAATTGCGATCGACTACTGACTCGCTAGAAAAATTGCGGGCTAAAATGAAAGTATATGTGAAAAATGGAGCGAGGTTGGGATGGTTGCTCGATCGCAAAAATAGAAAAGTAGAAATCTCCCGTCAAGGTTCAGATGTGGAAATTTTAGACTCGCCTGCAACTCTGTCCGGTGAAGATGTACTACCAGGTTTTGTGTTGGATTTAACTGATATTTTCTAAATTTGTAAGAAGACTCGGCGTTTGAAACCGCATCTATCAAGTCAAAATACGCAGAGGCGGGTTAAAGAGTAAAGAGTACAACTGGGGTAAAATTACGTTATTCTATTTAGTCGGCATCCAGCAGACATGGTTTGTATAAACCTGCTTTCAACCGCCGTCTTATCTTTTCCCACTCATTCATGGTATGATAGGCTGCCAAAGGTTGCGTTTGGTATGACCTATGAAAATCCTCCACGGGACTTGGATTCCTCAAGCAGAAGAAAATTTTATTCAACCTGGAACTTTTTGTCTTTGGGTTGAAACCACTCAAAAGAAAAAACAGCCTGCTAAGGTTCATCCCCGACAATTGGAGACGGCACAGTTAAGAGAGTTTCTAACGAAAGAAGCCGGGATTCAACTGTCAGCAGTCAGCAATACAAGTGCGATGGGGCGAGAATACGCGATCCTCCCTCGGTATTTTTTACTGCCCACTGCCGACAACCAGCCGTTGCCCTCTTTAGAGTTAGCGCGATATTTAGAGACAGAGTTACCCGAAACATTTGAGTTGGAGTATTGGCAAGTTGATTGTGTGTGCATCGCCACCCACACTTTGACTAAAGTATTGAACGATCTGCATTTTTTTGCCCTCTACGATGTAGCAGAAGTTCAGTTTGGTTCAGACTTGCTATTTTGGTATCACTACACCCAAAATTTTAAGCAAATTGTTCTGAAAGATCATTATATTCCGGCGTTGCGCTATCGAGAAACTGCTCCGATCACGATCGCACCCATCGAAACATCCGAACCCGCTGAGAAAGCCACGCGCGGGCGTAAGAAAGCGGGCGAGACAAAAACCAAAACAACTGCAAAAACTCCAAAAACACCTGCCAAAATTGAACCCAGCTTTGAGATTTATCCGGGATGGGAAATTGTTTCAACACAGTACGAAACTGATTTACAACGCTATGTTGAATGGATGCCTTTAGTTTGTGTGTCCGGTTTTCGGAAGATCCAGCTACAAGATACACCAAAGTTCTACGATCGCGAACGGTTGCTGCGGCATTTTTCCGAGTGTGCGATCGCGGAAATTGTCACTCAAACCCCCATCCCAGCATCGTTTGAAAATAAGATTGCGGATTCTTTACTCCAAATCTGCCTCAACCAAACACGAAAAATCGCGCGAGTAAGCCTTGAGCAATACCGGCAATGGCAAACCTGGCGCGATCGCATTACGCGCAATCAATCTGCTGACTCATTCTCCCTCTGCTTTCAACTACAGTCCCCCGAAAACCCCGAACAGCCTTGGGTTTTAGAGTTTCAGGTGGCTGCGAAAAAAGACCCATCTCTGCGGATGCCGTTGCAGGATTATTGGCGATCGCGATCGACTCAACAAAAACAGTTGAAAACACAATTCGGAGACAACTTTGAGCAACATTTGCTGACAAATCTCGGCTACGCTGCCCGCATTTATCCCCAACTTTGGCAAGGGCTAGAAACCGACAAACCTGTTAACATTACCCTCAGCTTAGATGATGCTTTCACCTTTCTCAGCGAGTCCGCTTGGGTATTAGAAGATGCCGGATACAAAGTGATTGTCCCCGCTTGGTGGACGCCGAAGGGACGACAACGGGCGAAGATTCGCCTGCAAGTCAAAGGGAAGGGCAGCAAGAGCGCTGCCATCAAGGGCAAAGGATTGTTTTCGGCGGATTCCTTGGTGGAATATCAATATGAATTGGCGATCGGGGGTGAACGGGTTAGCGAACAAGAATGGCAGGCGTTAGTAAATAGCAAAACACCGCTGGTGCAGTTCCGAGGACAATGGATGGAACTGGACAAAGACAAGATGCAGGAGATGCTAAATTTTTGGCAAAAACATCGCGAAGAAAACCCCGATTTAAGCCTGATTGACTTTATGAAGTTGACGGCAGAAGGAGAAGCGAGCGAACAGTTGGAGGTTGAGCGCGATCGGGCGTTATCGGAGATGTTGGAGAAGCTGAACGATAAGAGTCGGTTAGAGTTAATTGCAGATCCAGCAAAGTTTCACGGCAAGTTACGGGATTACCAAAAGCGCGGCGTTTCTTGGTTGAGTTATTTGGAAAGTTTGGGATTAAATGGCTGTCTTGCCGATGATATGGGTTTGGGTAAATCGGCGCAGGTAATTGCTCGATTATTGCAAGAGCGGGAAGTTTTATCTACTACAAAAGAGACAGAAAAAAAGACAGAAAAAGCGATCGCACCTTCGGTTCTACCCACGCTGCTAATTGCGCCCACATCCGTAGTTGGTAACTGGCAAAAGGAAATGGAAAAATTTGCTCCAGAATTGCGATCGCTGATTCACCACGGCCCAGGGCGTTTGCAAGATGCCAAAGCATTTAAAGCCGCCGTCCAAGATTGTGATATGTTGATCACTTCCTTTACCTTGGTGCGAAAAGACGAGAAACTGTTGAGCAGCGTAGCGTGGCATCGCGTGGTAATTGATGAAGCGCAGAATATTAAAAATCCAAAAGCGGCGCAAACCAAGGCGATTTTAAAGTTACCTGCTACCCATCGACTAGCATTGACTGGAACACCGGTGGAAAATCGATTGCTGGATTTATGGTCAATTTTTAATTTCCTCAATCCCGGATATTTGGGTAAAGAGGCACAGTTTCGGAAAATGTTTGAATTACCGATTCAAAAACATGGGAGTCGCATACAATCGGCAGCGCTCAAAAAATTAGTGGAACCCTTTATTCTCCGGCGTCTAAAAACCGATAAGTCGATTATTCAGGATCTCCCCGACAAAGTTGAGCAAAAGCTCTACTGCAATCTCACCCGCGAGCAAGCTTCGCTTTATGAAGCGATTGTGAAAGAGGTAGAACAAGAAATTGACGCGGCGGAAGGGATGAAGCGCAAGGGGATGATTTTGGCGACACTGCTGAAGCTGAAGCAAATTTGTAACCATCCGCGCCAGTTTTTGCAAGATGAAAGTGAGTTTACACCAGAGCGATCGCACAAACTGGAACGGCTGATCGAGATGATTGAGGAAGTCAAAGCAGAAGGCGAAAGTTTATTGGTATTTACGCAGTTTACAGAACTGGGAAGCGCGTTGGAAAAATATATTAAACAAACGCTACATTACAACACTTACTACATCCACGGGGGAACCAGTCGCGAAAAACGGGAACGGATGATTTCAGAGTTTCAAGATCCAGAGTCTGAACCTTCGGTATTTATTCTGTCACTGAAGGCGGGCGGCGTGGGAATTACGCTGACAAAAGCCAATCACGTGTTCCATTTCGATCGCTGGTGGAATCCGGCTGTGGAAGATCAAGCAACGGATCGGGCGTTTCGGATCGGACAGCAAAAAAATGTGTTTGTGCATAAGTTTGTGGCAATTGGCACTTTGGAAGAAAAGATTGACCAAATGATTGAAGACAAAAAGAAATTGGCAGGGTCAATTATTGGTGCGGATGAGTCGTGGTTGACTGAGTTGGATAATGAGGCATTTAAGAAATTAATTAGGCTCAATAAAAATGCGGTTCTAGATTAGGAGAAACAACATAAGAGAGGGAGAGGGGGAGAGGGGGAGAGAGGGAGAGGATTTTTGATTGTCATCGAAATATACAATTTAAATGCAGAACAGCTTATGTCACAATTTACTCGGACTTGGTGGGGTAATGAATTTATCAGCGCGCTGGAAAGATTTACAGATTCTGGGCGACTCGGACGGGGACGTTCCTATGCACGGAATGACAAGGTAAAAAGCTTTAAGATTAATGATGGCTTAGTGATGGCAGAAGTAAGGGGATCGGTAAATCCTTATTTTGGGGTTTATAAGGAACCTCTGTACAAAACTAAAATTGAGTTTGAGCCGATTAGTCAGGAAAAGTGGAAAGTGGCGATCGCCCAAATGGCATCGAAAGCCAGCTTCATTTCCCGGCTGCTACTCAACGAAATGCCCGACAATATTGAAAATGCTTTCTCACCCCTCGGATTGCACCTTTTACCCAGCAGCCGCGAGGACTTTAAGACTACTTGCTCTTGCCCAGACTATAGCAATCCCTGCAAACATATTGCCGGAGTTTATTATTTGGTGGCGGCCGAATTGGACAAAGATCCATTTTTACTGTTTGAATTACGGGGGCTTTCTAAGGAAGTGCTGCACCGCGAATTAGCAAAAACGCCTTTGGGCTTGGCGCTTTCTGCCGAGTTAACGGCTGATGCAGCGGCCCCTGTGGCGGTGGATTCCTATTACACGCAGGCGATCGCCAGTGAGGCGCAAACGGTCAGCCTGAAAGAGTTTTGGCATGGTGCGAAGCGATTACCGCAGACGATTGAGGTGGCAGCGCCAAGTGGGGTAAGTGCGATCGTGGTGAAGAAACAGGGAGATTTTCCACAGTTTTGGCACAAGGATGGTTCGTTTATTGAGGCGATGGAAGAACTCTATTTGCGGGTGAAGAAGAATAAGTAGTTGGGTGGACTATTTTGCTGCCATACTCGATCGAACTCTTGCAAAAACTTAAACTCGAAGACTTCATACATTTGGTACAATAATCGTGCTCATCATATCAGCTTTACCAGCAACTAAAATCATACGATCGTTATTTGATGATTTTAGACTATAATTAAAGTAGTGCGACTGTTAAAAAAGTAGACTTTTTAGTTACAGCAATTTTTGGCAATTTCAAATTAGAATCTAGCATTAACTGATGTTACAAAAAGAAGAACTGTTAAAAGGCATCGAAAACCGCGAATGTGTGGCGCGGGCGATCGACCAAGCGGAACAAGCAATTAAAACTTGGGAAGTTACTCTGACTGATTTTCTGTCGCCTCCAGAATTGGCGGACACTCTGACAGTATTTAAGCGCTTAACAGACGTGGAAGTAGTGGCTTGGGGCGGCTACCCGCAAGCTGAAAGACAAAGAATTGCGATCGCGCGATCGGATATCCCGATCGACTCTGCTAGCGTTAACGTTGCTGCGGTAGAAATCGCTGGCAATTTCTTGTTCGATACAGCTTCTCACCGCGACTTTTTGGGGGCGATGTTGGGTACGGGGATTGTCCGCGAGAAAACTGGCGATGTGATTGTTTTGGGTGAACGCGGCGCGCAAGCTATTGTCATGCCGGAGATGGTAGAGTATTTGGAGATGAGTTTGCAGCAAGTGCGATCGGTTCCCGTGCAAACGCGGCGCATTGAGTTGAGCGAACTCAAAATTAGAGAACCCAAAAAGAAAGAAATGACAACCGTTGAAGCATCCATGAGATTGGATGCTGTCGCCTCGGCTGGATTCGCAATGTCTCGCAGCAAAATGGCCGATTTAATTGATAGTGGCGACGTGCGAGTTAACTGGAAAGACGTTACTCAAGCTAGTTATAATGTCAAGTCTGGAGATTTAATTGCTGTTACGGGCAAGGGAAGATTGGAAATTGGGGAAGTTGCTGTTACTAAGAAGGAACGCTATCGAGTCCAGTTAACTCGATATTTGTAATTCTCGGAATTAGTAATTAAGAATTGGGAATTGGGAATTCTTTTCCCTGTTCCTTTTTCCCGATCCCGGCTAAATGGGTTAAATCTCGTACACAATCTGTTGCCGAACTTTCCTAGAATCTACCTCGGTTAAATCCGTTAAATCCCGTAGACTACTTCCTTGGTAATTACGCTTTCGCCCGAAACAGCTTTCCTACCGACTTCACCAAAAGTTCTCGCGGCATCAATCGAGGCATATTTGCAATGATTTGATTGGGAATTCCCCCTGTCACAACATTAGACTCATTTTTGTCTAAAGCTTTCAAAGCATCTCGCACTACTTCCGCAGCAGGAACGAGTTTTTGCCCGCTGCTGGATGCCAGAGATTTCGGAAATTCAGCTACTGCAGCAAAGTCGGATTCTGTCGGCCCTGGACAAAGGCACAAAACGCCAATTCCTAAGTCTTTGTTTTCCGCCCAAAGTGCCTCGCTGAAACTCAAAACAAAGGCTTTAGTAGCTGCATAGATTGACAAGTACGGCATCGGTTGAAAAGCTGCGAGGGAGGCAACATTTATAATATTTCCTGATTTTCGCTGCCGCATTCCCTGCAAAAATAAGTGCGAGAGTTCAACTAATGCTACAATATTTAGTTGCACCATTGTTAGTTGTTTCGCAAGCGGGCGATCCTCTTCGAGGGCTTCGCTAACAGCAAAAACACCGTAATCGCCAAAACCCGCATTGTTCACCAACAAATCAACCGTCCAACCTTTTTTAACAACCGCGTCAAATACAGCAGTTGTGGCTCCTGGTGCGGTCAAATCTTGAACGATAATTTCGACCAAAATATTGAATTCCTGTTGCAGTTGAGCAGCTAGCTGTTGCAATTTATCTTCGGAACGAGCTACCAAGATTAGATTGTGCTGGCGTTTGGCTAATTCGGCGGCAAAGGCTGCACCAATTCCGCCAGAAGCACCAGTGATTAAAGCAGTAGCCATGAAGTTAATTCGGATTATTTGAGATAAACTTTATATGTTTTAACAATTATTTCGACGGGAAACTTATAAAATAATTAAAAGGGAATAGGTGAGTTTTATGGCGCGTCTTACCGATCGAGCTTTTGAAATTTTGCGGGCAGAAGTTGACAAGTGCGCGGCGGCTGATAGTCTAGCCGGTGATGTCTACCGACGGATGGTAATCAAGCGGTTGGAGAAGTTACGATCGCAAAACGGCACTTTCGCCTCAATAGAAGAAATCCGCGATACCTTCAAAGACGAATTTCCCAACTTCAGCGAACAAGCTCTCAAAGCTGCCGTCAAAGCCAACCGCCCGCCCGGATTGTTCGGTAAAATCATCTTTGCTGGGAGTTTGCTGGGAAGTGCTGCGGGGATAATTTGGCTGATTAACCTACCTTTTCCCATGATTCGCTGGCCCGTGGCGAAAACAATGCCGATATTATTGCTGCCGAGTTTTAGGAGTATGGATCACAATTACCGGCAGGCGATCGCCCTTGTGGAACAATCCGATCAACTAATCAATAAAGCTACGGCTGTCGCTGATTTTGACTTGGGCGAAATTAAAGCAAAAGAGGCTCAAAAACACCTCGACGCCTTGCCGGTTTGGTTTTTAGGTTATTATCCACAAACCTACTGCTCTTTTTTCGGCTGCCGTTGGCGGTTTACAGTCGATGAATTTCAAGCCGCCCGCAAAAATGTCGGGCGGATGGAGGCTCAGATTTTCCAGCAAAAAAATGCTTTTAGTCAGTTAAATCAAGTCGAACAAACTCTCAACGCGGCGAAACAGGAGTATCAGCAAGCCAAAACCGCTGCGGATAGACAAAAAGCAACGGTAAATTGGCAAAGTGCGATCGACCAACTCAATCAAATTCCCGCCGAAACCCTCGCGGGAGAAACGGCTAAGAAAACACTCACAGCAGCAGAAAGAGACTTTCAAGCAATGGGCGGCGTCGCCACCGGTTCTGTGCAGGCTGACAACTTAATTGAAGCTGCTAAAGAATTTGCTCTCTCCGCCGCTGTCGCCTCCCAAAAACCGCCGCATCCCGCCGCACAGTGGGAGCAAATAGCACAATTGTGGCAAGAAGGTATTAATAGACTGAAATTGATTTCTGTCGATAACCCTGGGTATCTCGACGCTCAAACCAAACTCGCTGAATATCAAAAAAATTTAGGAATTACCCAGATTAGACTGGAAGCAGAAAAAGATTCTGCAAAAGCTTTGCAAGAAGCTAAAAGATTGTTTGCCAACTTGCAAAATAATGTGAATTCTCTGAGTCAAAATCCTGGTTACTCCCTCAGCCAGTTGCAACAAATTATCAATCAATTAGAATCCGTGAAACCCGGAACAACTGTTTATCCCGAATCCCAAAAATGGCTGCAATCTGCTCGCAAGAAACAGCAAGAATGGCAAAAAAATTAGGTGTTGACTGTTGACTGTTGACTGTTGACTGTTAACTAATGACTAATGACTAATGACTAATGACTAATGACTAATGACTAATGCCAACAACCAACTGCCAACTGCCAACTGACAACTGACAAATTACCAAGTTGGGTCAACATACAGATTAATTGTCACTTGCTTTTTCCCGGAAGGAATGCCGGAAATACAAGCACAAATCGTATCTCCGCCATCAATTTCTACTTCGCAAGCGTGACAAGAACCCATGAGGCAGCCAGTAGGAATAGAAACCCCTGCACGTTTGGCTACATCTAGCAAAAGCTCTCCTGGTTCAGCTTCAACTGTCACGTTATCAGGTAAAAAACAAACTTTTGTCATTTAATTTGAACCTCAACTCTAACAAACGATAGTTAATAGTCAACAGTCAACAGTCAACAGTCAACAGTTAACTAATTAACCTAAAATATGCTTTATATCTAAATGCTTTTCCACTGTATCTGCTAGAGAGTCTAACAGAGTTTCTCGGTGTTCTCTGTAATTAG
The DNA here is from genome assembly GCF_036705715.1 of Microcoleus sp. AT3-D2. NCBI lineage: Bacteria > Bacillati > Cyanobacteriota > Cyanophyceae > Oscillatoriales > Microcoleaceae > Microcoleus > Microcoleus sp. AT3-D2. The sequence goes on from NZ_JAUBVE010000017.1 coordinate 82,548, forward strand.
GAATACCTGTAGGCAATGCGCGGAGTCCCCGCTGCTGCCGCAAGTGATTTAACCAAGCTCGCCGCCAAGCTCCGTTGTCAAAAATGCCGTGCAGGTATGTACCCCAAATTGATTGAGAAGTATTGACAATGCCTAAACTAGCATCGTCAAATAGCGGTTGAGTCAAATCTGACTCTAGGATTTGCGTTTTTCCTTGATGAATTTCGTAACCGGAAACTGGCAAACCCGGTTGAGGATAATTAGATGTTACGATTCGTTGGCGCGCAATTTTGTTCGGTGCCATCGCAGTTTTCAAAGGCAGCAACCCCAATCCTGGAAATTCTCCCTTTTCTCCCTCAACCCCTTCTTTATCCGTGATACTTTGTCCCAGCATCTGAAAGCCGCCACAAACTCCCATGACTGTACCGCCAGCTACTAAATAATTTTGAATAGCTTTTGCCATACCTGTTTGGCGCAGCACCTGCAAATCGGAAATTGTAGTTTTAGAGCCTGGTAAAATCACGGCGTCTGGATGGCCTAAATGGTCTTTTGGGCTGACATATTTGACTGTGACGGAAGTTTCCGACTCCAGGGGGTCAAAGTCGGTAAAATTGGAAATCCTGGGCAGGCGGATGACCGAAATATTTATGTCGGTTTGAGAATTTGGAGAACGTCGATCGAGCAAATCGAGAGAATCTTCTGAGGGAAACACTTCGTCTATCCAAGGAATCACCCCAACTACCGGGATTCCCGTCCTTTCTTCTAGCCAAGTCAGGCCCGGATCTAATATCGATTTTTGCCCTCGGAACTTATTAATAATGAATCCTTTAATTAAAGCTCGTTCGTCGGGATCGAGCAATTCCAAAGTACCGATAAGGTGAGCAAAAGCACCACCGCGATCGATATCAACTACTAGCAAAGTCCGAGCCTTTAAATATTTAGCTACCCGCATATTTGTTAAATCGCGGTGTTTGAGATTAATCTCAGCAGGGCTACCGGCTCCCTCACACACAATCATGTCAAATTCTTGGCTGAGAAATTCTAAAGATTCCCGAATAGCTTGCCAGCCGAGATCGAAATACTGCTCGTAATATTGAGATGCTCGCACATTGGCGATCGCCCGGCCCTTGACAATTAATTGAGAAGTCATGTCTCCTTGTGGCTTGAGCAAAATCGGATTCATTTCTACCCAAGGTGCGACGCCCGCAGCCCAAGCTTGCACTGCTTGAGCGTAACCAATCTCTCCGCCGGCCGCTGTGACATAGGAATTCAGTGCCATATTCTGACCTTTAAACGGAGTTACCCGCCAGCCTCGCCGAGAAAAGATTCGACACAAAGCTGCCACGAGTAAAGATTTCCCTGCGTGAGATGTTGTTCCCACGACCATAATTGCTTTCATAATATTAAGGGAGAAGGGAGAAGGAAGAAGGAAGAGGAAAGAGGGAAGAGGGAAGAAGTAAGAAGTAAGAAGTAAGAAGTAAGAAGTAAGAAGAAAAAAGTAAGAAGTAAGAAGTAAGAAGTAAGAAGGCAGAAGGCAGAATCAAAAAAATTCTGGTTTCTACCTTTTGCTTTCTGCCTTAAGATGACGGCTTATCTTCGCCGGATACATTCTCAGACTTGGATTCAGTGGCCGGTTTAGCAGTTTCAACTAGATTCGGATCGGGGTGATTCGGGGAACTCAATTCAGTTTGTTCTGCCTCAGAAGAGAGTTCTTCATTTGTAGATTCGATCGAGATAACTGTTACTGAAACTGCTTCCACTGGCGCGCTTAACTCGGTTTCTCCCGATGCTTCCATCTCCACAGGCGCTACTGAAACCATTTCCACCACAGTCATTTCTATAGATACAGGAGGGGCTTCTGCTTCCGGTACGCCTGCTGCTTCTTCCGGTTCACCAACTGCAGCCAGCGGTGTCTGGGTTTCAAGAGATACAGCAGGGGCTGCTGCTTCCGGTTCACCAACTGCAGCCAGAGGTGTCTGAATTTCAGCGGACGATCGATCTTCGATCGGAGTTTCCCCTATTTTGTCAGAACTCGCGGTTTCTGTGGCCATCAACGCGGCCATTGCTTCAACATTGGTGGGAAAAGGCACTCCAAGGCTGGTTTCGACAGCAGTGTTGCTGGTTTCTGCTGCCACTTCCGCAGCCGCCTGGGCTAATTCGGATTCGAGAATTTGGTCGATACCCGGTGCAGGAGTTGCCGTTATTTTAGATTCAGGTACGATCGATTCTGGAGTCACTGAGGGTTTTGGCGTCTGGGGAGTTGCATCAGACTTGTTTTTAGCCACACCTCTTCCCAACATACCGCCGAGACTATTTTTGATATTGCCGAACAGACTTCCGAAACCGCCAGATTTTTTAGCTGGTTTAGGAGGAGTTGGAGGAGTTGGAGGAGTTGGGGCCGCCGCCGCTGCCGCCTGCGACTCTTTAACGGCTGTCCTCCATTCTGTTTCCTCGTCAAAATCATCTGCTTCTGGCTGCTGTTGAGGCTCTGGCTGAGCCTCTGCTGGCTCCACACTTGGTGCAACGGCTATTTCTGAAATTTCTAGAGGTAGAGGTAGAGGAGTGAAGCTGCTGGCTATTTCTGCTGGGGTTGATGAAGTTTCAGCAGCAGGAGTTTCGACTGAAAAGACGGGTATTTCTGCAATTGCAGGTGGTTTCGAGTCGGGAATTTTCAAGTCAGGGGCGATCGCACTTTCGGTCGTTGGCTCGTCGATCGCACTTTCGGCAATACTTTCAGCTATGGGGGGAATCGCTGGCTGTTCCTCTAGCTTTACCTCGCCCTTATCCAGAGTGGGTGCTGGAACCACATCAGTTTTCGGTTTGGGCGATCGAACAAACTTAGGTTTTTTCGCTGCTGCGGGTTCTTTTTTCTTGGCAAACAAGCCAGCCAACGGCAAGCCTGCAGCAGCCAAATTCGCCGACTGAGGAATCGGCGTTTGCTCAGCAACGGGCGTCACCTGCCGGCGCAAAGTCAGAGTTTCCCAGGCAAACCAGCCCAACATCGCCACGCCCGCCATTTGACCAAGCAGGAGAGCACCAGTAATTCGTCCCGCACAAGCCCATAAAATTAACGCATAAAAAAGTCCTACCCCGCTCCAGGTAAAATCACTTTTGCGGTGCACTTCTGGAAAAAAGAAGGCCGCCATGTAAATACTGAAGCTGCCTAGACCGACCGCTAACGCCAGAAAGTATGCAAGCATATTGTCGGTACCTCCGCTGTGTCAAATAACTTCTACGCGCTAATTCTACCTTTGAGAGAGACTCAACGGCTTCTTTCTCTAGGACAATTCTTGATTTGTAGGGAAGTTTGGCAAGGAAGCAGTGTAAGGAATTTAACACGTTCAACGGATGTTGACGCCAGAAGTGCGAGTCAAGATTTCCCACTCTCCCCCACCTCCCTAATGCCCATCACCCCCTATGCCCACACCCCCTATCCCCATCACCCCCTTCTCAGTGGTGATAGATGTCACTTAACTATGCCCGTGCGATCGCACCAAGCGACTGAGGATGTTTATATGTTGTAGGTGTAAGAGAAATTATGCCCTAGGGCATATGTAGGGGAGACAATGCCATGTTAGAAAAACTATTATTAGCGGCCGGCTTAACCTTATCGCTTCAAATATTTCCCGGACTAAGCACTTCCGCGAAATTACCGAAAAATGTGGTGTTACGATCGAGCGATCGCCCGGCTCAAACTGTGAAACTTCCCATCGTTGCAGTACCTGCGGGCATCAAGCCGAATGTCCAATCCTAATGATACGTGCCAGATCATACGTGCAAGTGCGATCGGACTTAGGCAGAGCCTCTATAATATTTTTTTCGAGTTCTTCTCTTTTCTATGTGAGTGTTGACAAATCATCAGTTTGTAGTCAGGGCTTTAGTCCTCATTAATATCACCTAATAAGGACTAAACCCCTGACTACAAACCGTAGGCTAATAATTAGTAGTAGATAGAACATTAATTCCTATAAAATACTCAACAAATCTCAACATTAGGCTGTCTTATAGAGACATTCAAACATTAAAAAACTTGGGGAACTTTGAGTAAAAGTTCAAAATAGATATATGATGTCAGATTGAGCTCAAAGCTAATAAGCACATTGACTATTAAATCAAGGAGAGTAAAAATGGGACTTAGCGATATTCTATTGAATGAAAACAATAGAGAAACTTTTGTGAATGACTGTGTGAAGTTGATAGACCAACAAGTGGCGACAGCGCCAGGATTGGGTGGTATGGCTCTTAAAGCTGCCTACTCTACTGTCAAGGGGATACGGGCTGACTATTGCGCCCAAGTCGTCGATCAACTTCTGCCCGAAATCTCGATCGCACTCGATCCGATGTGGACTGAAGCCGTAAACAATGGCAACCCAGTCGAATATCTAGCCCAAAGAAAAGGTGAAGTAGCAGACGAATTGCTCCAGATCAGCGACAAAAGGGTCGAGAAAAGCACAAGAGCGATGGTTAAAGGCGCCTATGCCAAACTCCGCCCCTCAGCTAAGAATTACGTGGAAAAGGGAGTACCGGATTTAGCCGAAATTATTAATAAACATAGTGCGGCCGGATAAGTGAGCAACGGCTAAAAAACAGAATACCCAGATACTCGGCTTCTTCAAGAAATCGGGTATCTAAAATCCGACTTATTCGTAAGTTTGTAGTTAGGAGAGAGACTCCTAATTGTAGGCTTATCCATTGCCAATTACCCATTGACTCGCCCCCAATATTTTCAACATCGCCTGTCCGGTAATTCCCAACCCCAAAAACATTACAAACATAGCGCTAATCGCAGGCAGAAATTTGACTGCTGTTATCTGTTTGGGCAGTTTATCAAAATTCCGTTTGGCATAAACTAAAATTAATCCGATCGCACTCAGCACTAAAGCCAATCCCAAACTAAACGCTACCACTAACGTCATTCCCAAACCAACATTGCCCAAAGCCGATGCACTCAACAGCATCACCAAAGCGGAAGGACAAGGCAACAAACCGCCGGAAATCCCCAATGCTAATAAGCTTTTCCAAGTAATGGGAGAACCGTCAGTACCGGGCGGCAAATGCGAGTGAAGGCGACCGTCTCCGTGATCGTGGTAGTGGTGAGATATATCGGGTTTTACAGGCTTAAATTCTCGCTCCCAACTTCCCCTGCTCAAAAGATTTACTGGTTCTTCACATTCCGCAGTAAGGACTTTAGTCCTTAGAAACCAGTTTTTATTAAAAACTTTACTTTTGATTTTTTTGAGAACTTCAGCCCTCACTACCAACCTTGTCTTGATTTTTGATAATAGTAAGTTAAACCCGATGAAGGCTACTAATAAACCAGAGATTAAACTCAGCCAAGGATCTAATTTTTCTGGATCGATTAAGTTAGAAGCAAACAAAGTAATTCCGCCCACAGCAAACACGCCGGCAGTGTGAGTAATTGTAGTCGTCGCTGCTAGAAATAAAGCGTGTAGGGGAGTGGCCCGCGAACCCACTAAATAAGCGCCGACTATGGTTTTTCCGTGTCCGGGCGACATCGCGTGCACGCATCCCCAAGCAAATGCTCCCGCTACTGCTAGCAGTAAACTCCAACCTGAATCCCAGATAGATTCGTTTCCTGCTGCTAACAAAAAGTCCCGGTTTTGCGGCGTAAACACAAAGCTTTTTACAGCACCGGCTTGCACAATCGTAGCTTGACAGCTAGCTGTCGGAACTCCGGGCAAAAACAGATTGTAATTAATCCGCAATTTCTCTAGTTTGGAAATGGAGTCAGGTAAACCGGGGGTTTTATCTTGAGAAGATGCGGGCCAGGTGTAGTCTAAAATTAAGGTGCTGTGGGTATTGGGCTGCTGGATCGCACTGGCGCTTTTAGCTGCTATTTCTAGCGGGTTTACTGCTACTGAGCCTTGAATGTTGGTACTGTTGGTGAGGCGAATTTGTTGGCTAAAAAACTTTTCTAGCTGTGTTTGGTGGCTGCGAACTTCAGCAGGTTGTAGCTGGCTGTCTCGATTGTCGTCGGCGAAGTTTGTTAAGCCAGTTGGGAAAGTTAATGTTATTTCGGTTTGCAAATCGTTGACTACTATTTCTGCTACGGATAAGTCTGACCAGTGCGAGTAAACTGGTCTGGTTGAGGTTGTTAGTAACAATGAAAGTGTCAAGAAAAATAGGAGGAAAAACTTTAGTAATTGGTTCAATTTGTAGTGCATAAATACCTTCGTTTTTAGGTAATTTGTTTTTGAATTATTTGTGTTTGTTGGGATTTTTGAGGCGATCAATCTTTTCGTGAGTCTCACAGTCCGCCAGGGGTTTCAACCCCTGGCGGATTGACGGAATAGCGAACTTGGCCGAATGGCTGCTATTAGCTAATCTCAAAATTCATAACTTCCCAAGCCCAATGCTTGGCGAGCTCGATCGTCAAAACTCGGGTCAATTTCCTTGGACTTTTGAAAATAAGCGCGAGATTCAGCATCCTTACCTAAAGTCCGGGCGATCGCACCAGCCCGGTAAAACATCCCCGCATCCCGAATGCCCGATCGCATTATTTCGGCCATCACTCGATCGGCCTTTTGCCATTCCCCAGCACTCGAAAACGCCCAGGCTAAAGTATCCAGCGTGACAGCATCCCGCCGAATTTTTACCTCCTCCTGCATTAACGCCAGCGCTTCCGTCACATCCTGCGATCGACCTTTTTCCAGCAGCAAACTTGCCAAATCCCTGCGGTGGCCAAAACCGCCAGATCCAGAAACCTGTTCCTGTCGCAGCCCAGCTTCTGCTTTTTCCCGAAGTCGCCGGGATTCGATCGCATCTCCCTGCAAATCCTTCACCCTCGCCATACCGCGATCGACAATGCGATCGAACACAGTCTCAACCGGGCCAGAATACGCAGAAACCTTGCTGTAATAGCCTTCCGCCTCCCGATAATTGCCCTGCCGCGTCTCCAAATCCGCCAAATAAATCAGCGCCAGCGGGTATCGCGGCACCAACCGCAGCGCCTCCAAAAACAGCGCTTTCGCCTGCACAAACTGCCCGCGACGCGAGTAAAATCGACCCAAGAGCGATCGGGCCCGCGCCGAACCCGCAACCTCTCCCGGTTCCTCCGCCGCCATTGCTTGGCGGTAATCCTGCAAAACCTCAGCATCTCGGCCCTGAGACTCTCTCACTAAAGCTCTTAAAGTGAGAGAACCCAAATTGGGAATCCGTTTAACTAAGGCTTCTGCGGCTGCATTTGCCTCGCTCACTTTTCCCATTGCTAAGTGAGATGTAACTGAAAGGGCGATCGCATCTTCATTGTCAGAACCCACCTGTTTAGCAAAGCGCAAAGCAGTAGCAAAATCGTGTCTCGCCTCAGCAATTCGAGCTAAAACTAACAGCGCACCTTGGTTGTCAAAAGGCAAATCGGCGATCGACCTTTGAGCAGCTTGTTCTGCCAATAAAAACCAACCTCCCTCCCCAGTAGCGCGAGCCATTTTCAAATAAGATCCCGCCAGTGACGCCCGGTTCAAACCGCTGCGGGAATCAACAGCCAACCGCTGCTGGTAAAAAGCAATCTCTTGCTGAATTGCTTCCTTTTGATTAGGATTATTTCTCAAACTTTCCGAGAAATGATAGCGGTAATTAGTATCGAGATTTTCGGGACTTTTGTTAGAATAATTATCTGAAATAAAACGCAAATTAGGAGGTAAATTCACTACTACCATCCCAACTACAGGAACTACTATCAGCAGCCACCACGAAAAAATATCCGATTTTATTTCCTGTTTAATTTTAGTTTTCATACATCCGCGTTAATCAGCGTTCATCTGCGGTTAAAAAAAGTATTTTCGGTCATTAAGCTGTTGCGGCATTTAAATTGTATGTCCAAACAAATTAAAGTCTTGTGGGGTGTCCCGCCCGCCCTGAATATACAATTTAAATGCGCTACAGCTTAGCCAATAACTAATGACTAATGACTAATGACTAATGACTAATGACTAATGACTAATGACTAATCACCAATAACTAATGACTAATGACTAATGACTAATCACCAATGACTAATGACTAATGACTAATGACTAATCACCAATGACTAATCACTAATTAGGCAAAGCCAAATAAGGAAAAGTCGGTTCTAAAGGTTTGTGTCCCTGAGCCGGATTTCCCGGAGTTCCGTTATAAGAAACGTTATCGCCAACCGGAGAGCCCACCAAAGCTCCCAGAGTGATATCAATAACGTCGTCCATCAGCATACGACCTCCGATCAAGCTTCCTTGAGCATTTGTAGCGCTAGCGTAGCCGCTGGTTTTTGTGGTATCGATCCGCATGACATCGGGTAAGAAAGCTCCGGCGATCGCATTTGGATCGACATTATCCCGACCGTCCAACAGATCGACAGCATTCAAAGTAGCAACAGCTTCCTGCCGCACTGGAGCAGCCGCACCGCTCAAATCCAATCTCGGAGGAATATTATTGAATGCTTCCAGATAAGCGGGAGTAACTATCAAACCCTCATTAATTGCAGGTCTTGCCAAACGCTCGAATTGTTTAAAACCGCCAGCTCCATCCCGGATCGAAACTGTTGACCAAACATCAAAAGTATTCGCCCCACTTCCTGCTTGCAAAAATGCTTTCGGAATGCGGACAGCAATTGTATTGACGTTGTAACCTTTAGTAAAGTCAATCGCTTGATTCGGTTGTTTAAAAGCAGTGCGCGGCCCCGTTCCCAAAGCTGCGGCGCGAACTCGGAAAAATTGTTCCACATCAAAGAAAAACGGGTCTTCGCGTAAACCAGCAAATACAGTCAAGTTAGAACTGCCGACAGGTACTGTATTCAAAACAGCATTAGAATTCAGCGGAGTTGTGGCAATTAACCCGCCGTTAACTGTAGTCTTAGCAACAGTCTCCGAGCCACCGCGAACAACAGTTACAGCTACCGCTTGCATACCTTGATTGTTAGGCGGACTGAAGGCAAACCGCAAGATAATATCCGAACGTCCAGTAGGTGTAGAATTTACGTCACCTACCTGGGTGATGTGAAATTGGTAGAGGGCTGTAGTGCTGAAATAATATTGATAGCGAGCTACAGACCTGGGATTTGAATTCATGGTAAATACTAAATCGCCGTCCGCAGCACCGGAGTTTTGGTCTTTTTCGCGATATACGTACAGGTCAGTTAAATTTACAGCGCGACCTTTGATATCTACTTCGCCGTCGTCGTGGTCAGAAGCGACAATTATGCCTGGAGTTAATAGAGCAATTAGAGCTACTTCAATAGCTAATATGGTTCGGCGAATTTTTTTTGTGAGCTTCACTGTTAGCACCTTTATTTCAATGATATTTTCGCACAAATCAATGGTAAATAACCCGCATTCGCGGCTTTTACTTTTGTAGCAACAGGTCGAAATCTGTCAACCTGTCGGGATTTTGCGCTGTTGCTGAGCCTTCTCCTATTGATGGTATACGAAGGTTTCGCAATTTTGGATCTGTGCTGCAAGATTAATTTATGTAAAAAAGTGCGTTATTGAGGATTTATTCGTTCCCGGAGTATTCTTGGCAATGCCTGCTCGGAGACAGAGCCTCCCTCGATCTAGTGGAGCCAAAGCCTCGCTTATATGAATTTCCCGGCTCTTCTTGGGAGCGAGCGAACAGAGCTTAGGAACGAGTGCAGGGCGGGGTTTTGACTGTTCAGGCTCAGGGATTTCTTCGTTCTGCATAAAGCGGATTGCTAAGTCTCAAAAAAATCACTAATTCGGTGGTAAAATTCAAGATGACTTGGGATTTTTACAATTCAAAGCACGACAAAATTAGCCCGAAAAGGCATACTCTAGCTGGTAGCCCCAACTTCAAACTTACAATTATGTTCTGTAGGGATATACGCCGAATTTTTAATTTTGGATCTGTGCAGTCAAAACAAAAATTTTCGGTACACTGAGATGACAGGCCAGAAGTCAGGCGATGAATCGCTGCTTTTAGTGCAGATTGCCCAGAAAGATGAAACGGCATTAGCTAAACTTTACGATCGCTACGGTCGCCCAAGTTACGCTCTCGCTTACAAAATTCTGGGTTCGGTAGAAGAAGCTGAAGAAGTTGTACTCGATGTTTTTTCCCAAATTTGGCAAAAAGCAGCAACTTACGATCCTTCTCGCAGTCGAGCAGATACCTGGTTGTTCATGCTTACGCGCAGTCGTTCCCTCGATCGGCTCCGAGCTGTGCAGCGAACAGTCCGGGCTGCTGAAGCTTGTCTGGAAGAGGCTAAAGTACCCATCTCTAGCGTTGCAGAACCGATGGAAGATGCCATGTTTAAAGAACGCCGCGAACAAGTCAAAGCAGCCTTAGAAAAACTGCCAAAGGAACAGCAACAGGCGATCGAACTGGCCTACTACCAAGGGCTGACTTGCGCGGCTATCGCAGCTAAAACTGGTATCCCGACAGGTACAATCAAAACCAGAATTCGGTTGGGTATTTCCAAATTGCGTCAAGCTTTGAGCGAACAATTTTAGATTGTCAAAAACAAAATTTAAGTTGTTTAACATCTATCTAAAATTGTGGCATCTCGAATCATCCATCTTGAGTGCGAGGGCAGCAGACAATCTCAAATTTAAAATCAACTTAGGTGGAATTACAATTATTGGCGGAAAACAGATGGAAATGATGCCAGACGAGGAGTCTATCATCCTTGCAGCCCTTCAAGCTCTCGATATCCTCGACGAGTCAGAACGCGGCGCATTTGCAGAGAAATTGAAAGAGTTCGCAGAACTTAAAAGTGAATTAGCTGCTTTGGAATCCACAATTGCCGCGATCGCCTACACAGCCCCCCCAGTTCCCGTCGCACCCGACCTCAAAAACCGCCTGTTACAGCGCATAGCCGAACTGCCGCCAACCCCAGCAAAATCAGTCAATTTAAAGCCCATTGTTACCTCCCCAACGGAGAACAATGCTCCATCTTTAATAGTGCGATCGCACGATGTCCAATGGAAATCTTATGGAGTTCCGGGGGTTTCGTTCGGCAAGCTTTACATTGATAAAAAAAAGCGCGAAATTACCTGCTTGATGCGACTAGAACCTGGAGTAACATTTCCCCTGCACCGACACGCTGCCTCGGAGGAAGTGCTTGTATTAGAAGGAGACTTAATTGTAGAAGGGGAAATTTGCCATCAAGGCGACTACATTCGATCGGTTCCCGGTTCCACACATTCGCCCCTCACAGAAGGGGGATGTTTGCTGTTAATGAAAACTTCCCTAGACAACGAAATGTTCGTCTGATATTATTTTTGTTGAATTGCCGACAGCTTGGAGGGCGGGTTTATGTAGATTTTCCGTTATAAGTATAGATGGTTGGTGAAACCCACCCTACAATTATTTCGGTTAATTTACCGGACACGCTCTAACTCAAAAACACCATATTGCTCCGCATTCGGCGGTTAAAAATCCCAAATATATCACGTAATTCCCATGCTAAATTACTCGCGTTTAACTGCTGTTATGTCCGCCGTTATTATACAATTTGTACCCAGCAACCAAAGCGCGATCGCCCAAGAACGCGAAGGATGTTTTCTTGTTAATTCAGTGGGAGAAGTAATTAACTTAAATTTGTTGTGTTCGCCTCAAGAATCAGACATTAAGCTGACAGGAAACGATGGTAAATTTCTTGAAGACTACAAACGCTTAGCAAAAAGCTACTCTCCCGAAGCAACGAATAATTTACTGCAAGCAATCCAAAGGGCCCCTGGTCAAAAAATTGCGGCCGCTAAAAGAATGTGTGCAGAAGCAAAATCGGGAGTTTCTCTGCCGGAAGTTAAATTAAGAGCGATCGGGCAAGCTGTCAGTATCGAAAATCCAACTGCCAAAGAAAGTTTTCTCGCCGATGCCGATATTATTACCACCCTTGCCGCCAATCATTATTGCCCGGAATTAGCCAGTAAGTAATATCATGAAATCTGTATGGACAGGGTAAGGCAGCATCTCAGTTTTGATTTTACAGGAGTGCAAGGGGGACGATCGCACTTCTAAAAAACCATTTTTACAAAACTGAGATTCTCCCACGGTAATACGGCGTCTTTACTGGCAGTTAAAATATTAATTGTCATTTTGTCGGGCAACGATCCATGAAATTACCAGACATGAGATGAAACATTTAAAATCAAGTTCCGCCGATTTGCGGGATTTATTCAAAGACAGCATTACAGTTAAATATCTCGCGGAACCGCTGAAAGCTGTCCCCGCTTGCGAAGACGCAGCTAAATTGCGATCGTGGATGGAGGCCCGCGATTTTGACGTGCTCGGTATCGAAGAAAACGGCACGGTTTGCGGCTATGTAGAACGATCGCACTTAATGACAGGCAAGTGCAGTGACTACCAGCAAATTTTTCACCCCTCACAATTAATTGCCGCCTCGACTCCTTTGATGGAATTGCTGCCGCTGCTGCGAGAAAAACCGAGGTTATTTGTATTAGAAAGCAACAGGATCAACGGTATCGTTACCTGCGGCGATTTGCAAAAAGCACCGGTGCGGATGCTGCTGTTTGGATTGGTGACGCTTCTCGAAATGAATTTATTGCGAATCGTGCGGATTTACTTTCCCCAAGATTCTTGGCAGAAATTCCTTAAGGGCGATCGTATTTTAGCAGCAAAACACCTTTGGGAATTGGGGAGATCGCGAAATGAAGCAATTGACTTAATCGATTACCTGCAATTCTGCGACAAGCGAGATTTAATCCTGACTTCTGCTGAAATAGTCGATCGGCTGGGGCTCAAATCCAAACGCTACGGGGAGCGTTTTTTAAAGTCAGCAGAAGCATTGAGAAACAAATTAGCTCATGCTCAAGATTTAATCAACGGTTCTTCTTGGCCGGAAGTAATTTTTTTAGCTCAGGAAATAGAAGCGCTTTTACAGCGTTGCGAAGAAATTGAAATGGCCACACCTAATGAAGCAGAGAGCATTTAATCCTAGTCTCTTAGAGAGAGATTTTGTTTGTTAAGTCGCCATTTGAATCGCCTATTTTGATATAGGAAGGTGCGCCGAAGCGCACCATACATTTAGTTTTTAATTTTTAGTTTCCTGTTAGTATACTTAGGAACCCAGCCTTGAGCAGTGGTGTAATACTGCAAGGCTTTCAAGTACAGCGAGGGAGTGAGATAAAACCAATGTTCGGTATTGGCAGGCACTTTAATGTATTCTTCAGCTTGCAGCATTAATTGTACCTGAGAGCCGTTAGAATACACAAACCCAAAAACGCATTCCCCAGCTAAAATGTGAAGAACTTCTGCATCTGTGTGGGTGTGAGTGCGATCGCTTTGAGTCATCAGCGCGTAAATCTGCTGCGAACCTGGATGCAGCACTTTTAAGTCGCACCACCGATATCCGCTGGCGCGCTTAAACTGTTCAAACTCGCTATTAAATGCTGCGAGAATCTGCTGTTTTTGTGTAACATTGAGAATGTCTTGAACTAGCAGTTCTTGAAACGCCGGATTTTTGTTTGTGGGCAGGGAATCGATCTCAATATTTAAAACGGCCAGTTGATTCGCGATCGCCCGGATGTCCGTATATGTTCTACCGTCTTCTAGTTGCAGAACAGCCATATTACCACCTAATTTGTTGAGCTTTGAGGGAAATTTAGTTTCCATTTTTAAGCTGCTGTTTTAAGCTTTGGTCAAAAACTAAACTCCTGCTTATTTTCAATAATAGCCGATCGCTAAAATCCTATATCTACCTTCATAATCATCAAAGAATTACCACAGATGAGATGATTTGTTGAGTTATTTAAGTTTTATTTCTAATTCTCAGAGTGGGGCTGGGAATGCAGATCCATAGGCTGTGGCTATTTTTTAGGGTTCGATGTTTAAACGGGCGATCGGTAAAACACCGCCTACAGCATGAAAAGACAGAAACACAGCCTCAATCTATAAAAATCTCGTCAGATTAGCTTACAATACAAGACTAAAGCTCAAAATTACGGCGCAGCCTCATTGCTGCTACTTTTATGTCTCTACCTATAGTTGCTATTATTGGACGCCCCAATGTAGGCAAATCGACGCTCGTCAACCGTTTAGCCAACACCCAAGACGCGATCGTCCACGACGAACCAGGAATCACCCGCGATCGCACTTACAGACCAGCATACTGGGGCGATCGGGAATATCAAGTCGTAGACACCGGCGGGCTAGTATTCGACGACGAAACAGAATTTTTGCCTTTAATTCGCGAACAAGCAATGGCGGCCCTCGCAGAAGCCAGCGCAGCCATTTTCGTAGTTGACGGAAAAACCGGGCTCACCGGCGGCGACGAATCGATCGCATCTTGGCTGAGACTGCAAAAAGTTCCGGTTATTCTCGCCGTCAACAAATGCGAATCGGAAAATACAGGACTCACCCAAGCAGCCGACTTTTGGCAATTGGGACTCGGAGAACCTTTCCCAGTTTCCGGCATTCATGGCAACGGCACCGGCGAATTGCTAGACAAATTAATAACTTACCTTCCCACGGAAGTATTACCCGAAGTTGAGGAAATTAAAGTAGCAATTATCGGTCGTCCCAACGTCGGCAAATCGAGTTTGTTAAACGCATTTCTCGGAGAAAACCGCGCCATAGTCAGCCCGATTTCCGGCACAACCCGCGACGCGATCGACACCTTAGTAGAACGGAACGGTAAAACCTACCGCCTGATCGACACAGCGGGAATCCGCAAAAAGAAAAACGTCGAATACGGCGCAGAATTTTTCGGCATCAACCGCGCTTTCAAAGCCATCCGCCGCGCCAACGTCATACTGTTAGTAATTGACGCAATAGACGGTGTTACAGATCAAGACCAAAAATTAGCCGATCGCATCAGCCAAGAAGGTCGAGCCTGCATCATAGTCGTCAACAAATGGGATGCCGTAGAAAAAGAGTCCGACACCATATACGAGTACGAAAGAGAAGTAAGAACCCGACTTTATTTCCTCGACTGGGCAGAAATGATTTTTGTTAGCGCCATGAGTGGACAGCGAGTTGAAAAAATCATTGAATTAGTAGACAAAGCCTCCGACGAACACAAACGTCGCGTCCCTACCGCCGTCATTAACGAAGTCATAGAAGAAGCCACAACCTGGCACTCAGCCCCAGTTACCCGCCAAGGAAAACAAGGCAAAATCTATTACGGTACTCAAGTGCGATCGCAGCCACCGACGATCGCCCTATTTGTCAACGATCCCAAACGTTTCACCGAAAATTACCGCCGCTACATGGAAAGCCAATTCCGCAAACACCTCGGCTTTACCGGTACACCAATGCGGCTACTTTGGAGAGGCAAAAAAGTTCGGGCCACAGAAATCAGCACAACAAACAGAGCACTGCGGGTCAAGTAATTTTAGATTTTAGATTTTAGATTTTAGATTGAAGAAAAAACGCAATTGAATCATAAAATTAATGAATTGCGTTTTTTTTGTATCCTCAAAAATCAAACAATTGCCAAATTCAAATGTCAAATACCCAATCGAAAATCAACAATCTTAAATCCCCCATGAAAAAATCTAAAATCTAAAATATAAAATCTAAAATCCCAAGATGGACGAACAAGAGTTTAAACAAAGAACGAAAGAACTAGCATTGAGAGTAATTAAGCTAGTAAGTTCGCTGCCAAAAACTACCGTTTCTGAGGTAATTGGCAAGCAGTTAATTCGTTCAGGAACTTCTGTTGGGGCTAACTATCGAGCAGCTTGTCGCACTAGATCAACAGCAGACTTAATTGCCAAACTCAGAATAGTGGAAGAAGAAGCAGATGAATGTTTTTACTGGATGGAGCTGATAGTTGAAGCTAAATTATTAGAGGTCACTAATTTGAGGAGTATCATGTCAGAAACGAATGAAATTTTAGCGATGACAGTTGCCTCAATCAAAACTTTAATTGCTAAAAACCCAACAGCAAATCGTAAATAAAAAAAAATTCAAATCCCACAAAAATCCCCAATCGATCAAAAAATCCCCAATCAATCAAAAAAATCCCAATCAATCAAAAAATCCCCAATCAATCAAAAAATCCCCAATCAATCAATTAATCAAAAAATCTAAAATCTAAAATCTAAAATCTAAAATCGCAAGATGGACTTACTTAGATCGCTCCCCATAGGACTATACCTAGAACAACCCGTAACCTGGCTTCACAGGCTAGACTCCCGCGTAAAACTAGCCTGGTTGATGACATTTCTGATTGCACCAATACTCGCCAATCCTATCTGGCGGTTGATGCTAGTAGGAATGTTAATCGTACTGACACTAACAGCAGCAATTCCCTTGCGCGTGTGGAAACAGCAAATGGGACTGCTGCTGCTATTCTGTCTATTCGTATTTTGCCTCAGCGCGATCGCCCCCGACGGACTCCCCGCAGAACACCAGCCCCGCATCCCCGCCGACGAATTAACCTTTTCCCAACAACCGGCAACTCTTCGGGCCCCTCAAAAGCCCAAACCCTGGTACCAATCTTTTAAGTTGGGATCAAACTCCCTAATCCCCAATCCCAAAGCCCAAAACCCAAATCAACTCCCCCAACCCACAAGCTACCGTTACGTTTTATTAAAACAAGGCCCGATTAAAATCACCCGCAAATCCCTAGATTTAGCTATCAACGTTAGCACCCTATTTTTCACAGTAATTTACAGCACCAACCTCTACCTCCTTACCACAGCCAGCGAAGAAATTACCGCCGCCCTTGAAAACTTAATGCAGCCCTTGCGCCGCTTGAACTGGCCTATTACCGAAATAGCCTTAACATTAACTTTATCTTTGCGATTCATTCCCTTAGTATTGGAAGAAATACAAAATTTAGTGCGATCGGTCAGAACCAGAGCGATAAACTGGAAAAAACTCGGATTTCGCAGCGCCGCTCAAGTGTGGTTGATGATAGCGGAGCGGCTGTTAGAAAACTTGCTCCTGCGAGCTGAACAAATAGCCAGCGCCATGAAAGTTCGTGGCTTCACCAGTCCCGATCGACACCGTGTAGAATGGCACCAGTTGCAATTGAAAATCCGAGACTGGATCGCCCTCGGCTGCTTGCTCCTCCTCTGGAGCGCCCGCTTGGTTTGGGGTTGGGACAGTTGAGATTTTAGATTTTAGATTTTAGATTGAATAATATTCAATAATTGGGAATGACTGAAAGCATCCAGGATACAAGCCCCCGGATTCATATGTGGAGAAATCAAAAACCTGTATCCGATGAAACTTGCCCCGAATTTATCCGTGGGGTGAATGCTTCAATTCTCAAATCTCAAATCTCAAATCTCAAATCGATTGACTGATTCTAGCGGGGTTTCGATCACTGGCCTAAAGTTGAGTCAGTTTTGTCTGGTGGGCGATAGTCCTGCTAAAGTAATGGAGACAAATATTTAGAGAACCAAGACCTTGAACATCTATCTTGGGACAGATATCGTATATATTCCGCGCATACAAGCTGCATTAGATCGGTTTGGCGATCGCTTCCTCGAAAAAGTTTACACGCCCGCCGAACAAAGGGATTGCGCGCAACTAAATTCTCAACACAGCAGCATTAAAGGTAAAATGAATCGAGTTTCCTGCAACCAGCTAGCGGGGCGCTGGGCAGCAAAAGAAGCCGTTGTCAAAGCTCTAGGCACGGGATGGCGGGGAATACGGTATGCAGATGTGGAAATTCGGCGCTCCGAAAACGGTGCTCCAAATGTGCAACTGCACGGAACCGCAGCAGCACAAGCCTCTGTTTGGGGAAATTGCCAGTGGCAATTGAGCCTCAGCCATGACGGAGACTATTGCACGGCTACGGCTATAGCCCTTTGTAGCCCGCCGTCAAACAACGCCGTCGGGCGATCGAGCGAAACTAAAATCTAAAATCTAAATCTTTAATCTAAAATTGATAGATTGTGAGTGTGAATGACTACCGAAACTTACCTGAATCATCCAAACTTTGGCCTCCTCTTCAGGGTATCCCAGGTTGAAGACAGCCAAGAATTATTTACCACCCTATACGCCCAACGCCTGTTTTTTTTGGTGACAAACGGCCCTGGCGGGCTGAGATTTGAACCAATCAGCCGCTCCGACGCTCGCCTCATGGTCGAAATTCGCCTGCGAACCCTGCGTCGCAGCGGTCAATATCACGAATACGAACAATTGCAGACCATTCACCAGCGCACATTTCAATAACTAAAATCAGTAATTTGGTAATTGGTAACTGTCGTGAAATACCCAAACTAAACGGAATACCGTTATAGTTCGGGCTTCGTGTATCGTTTGCCGTTGCTCTGTTGGGTATACCCATTTCTGGGTATTCGTCACTGAAGACGATCGGAGTCTGACACAGCATAAGAAAGCTTTTTACGGCCTTTATCCCTTCGTAGGGACTCCACGCAGAAGCCCTGTTTCCCAAAGCAAAAAACTATTTTCGTACAACAAACTTGGATTGTATTTTATGGTGGGACGTACCTTACCAACCAGCGGTCTGCTCTTTCCCCTTTTCTCTCGCAGTTGTCCGAGGCCAAGCATTTTACTGCTACTGTAGCCTGTTGTTTGCAGTCGAGTGGGTGGGTCGCAACCACTTATATCTTAGACTTTTGAGGAAATTGTCGCTCTTTTTTCATAGACCTTGCTTGGCTTATATCCCAACGCCCAATTGAGTACAATTACAGCGTGGGACTTACGCCAATTGAGTTAATTTTCCTTCCCTCCAGTTCCCAGCGTTGAGCAACCATGACCATTGCCTCTCGAATTAACAGCATTCGCCAACACTTGCCCGAATCAGTGCGGTTAATTGCCGTTACCAAACAGGTATCGACTGATGCTATTCGCGAAGCATACGAGGCCGGTATCCGAGATTTTGGCGAGAGTAAGGTTCAAGAGACTGTCGAAAAACAAAGCCAACTGCAAGATTTGCCGGATATCAACTGGCACTTGATCGGCCACTTGCAAGCCAACAAAGCCGCCAAGGCCTTAGAGCATTTCCAGTGGATTCACTCTCTCGACAACTTAAAACTCGCTCAGCGGCTCTCGCGCTTGGCGGGCGAACAGTCCTGCTGTCCCGAAGTCTGCCTGCAAGTCAAAATGTTGCCAGATGCGGACAAATACGGCTGGAGCGTTCCAGAACTGCTGGCCGACCTTCCAGAACTCAACAAATGTCAGCATATCAAAATTCAAGGTTTGATGACAATTCCTCCGCTGGGATTAGATGACTCGCAAAGCCTAGAATTATTTAACAGCACTCGCGAACTTGCACAGAAAATCCAGCAGCAAAATTTGCCCTGCATTCAAATGCAGCAGCTCTCGATGGGGATGTCGGGAGATTATCATTTGGCAATTCAAGCAGGTGCTACTATGGTACGGCTAGGACAAACCTTATTTGGCTCTAGGAGGGGATAAATAATTGAAATCTTCTAATAAAGACAATTTGGGTTAAATATAGAATAGTCAGCCACCCGCGACTAACGCGCAACGCGAGTATAGTCAGGGCAGCCAAGTCGTGAAGGAGCGTGAATCATGAATATTTTTTCTAAACTGCGAGATTTTGTAGGCATCAACAATGAGCCTGAGTACGATGACGTTTACGACGAAACGGAAGGGGAGCGCTATCAGAACTTCTACCAAGCGCCTGAACCCAACCCCGCTGCCGTCGCAGCAGCAGAGGAAGAACGTCGTCAAAATCGTAGAATGCGGGAGCGGTCAGTAGTAGGATCGACAGGTATGGATGTCGTTGCACCAACCGGCGGAGTAGGGTCAGTAATGAATAACGTGATAGGAATGCCTGGAGCTATGAACGGGATTTCGGAAGTAGTAGTAATGGAGCCGCGCACTTTTGAAGAGATGCCGGCAGCAATTCGAGCGCTTAAGGAACGGAAGTCTGTGGTTTTGAACCTGACGGTGATGGACCCAGACCAAGCGCAAAGAGCTGTGGACTTTGTGGCGGGCGGTACTTATGCCCTGGACGGTCATCAAGAGCGAATTGGCGAAAGTATTTTCTTGTTTACGCCTAGCTGCGTGCAGGTGAGAACTCAGTCTGGTGTGGTTCACGAAGTGCCTCCTGCTCAAGGACGCCCTCGTCCTGCTGCTCCTGCACCGACAGTCTGGCCGGCAGAACAAGCTCCAGTCGCTCAGTAGTCTGTTGACTGTTGACTGTTGACTGTTGACTGTTGACTGTTGACTGTTGGCAGTTGACGGTTGGCAGTTGGCAGTTGGCAGTTGGCTATTGAAAAATAACTAATAACAAATAACTAATAATAACTAACTAACTAATAACAACTAACTAATAACTGACTAATGACAAACATAAAATTTGGTACGATCGGCGGCGGGGTAATGGGAGAAGCTCTCTTATCCCGCTTAATAGCAGAAAAAGTTTATTTGCCTTCAGAAATATTGGTGAGCGAGCCTGGGGTAAAGCGCCGCGATTTTTTGACTGAGAAATACGGGGTTGGAACAACAGCCAGCAATCTAGAAGTTGCTGCCGCTACAGAAGTGCTGTTTTTGGCCATTAAACCGCAAGTTTTTGATACGGTAGCTTTGGAGTTGACGGTGGCGGCCGATCGCAAACAGGGAAATAATGGAGAAACGGCTAATTCCCAGCCTGAAGCGGTGGTAGTGTCGATTTTGGCAGGAGTACCACTCAGCAAGCTAGAACCAGCGTTTCCGGGGCGGGGAGTGCTGCGGGTGATGCCGAATACTCCGGCGACGGTGGGGGCGGGAATGAGCGCGATCGCTCCGGGAAAACTTGTTCAACCGGCTGATTTAGAATTGGTAAAGCGCATCTTTCAGGCCGTGGGAGAAGTGGTAGAAGTGCCTGAGAGTATGCTGGATGCGGTGACAGGGCTTTCGGGTTCCGGGCCTGGTTATGTAGCAATTTTGATTGAGGCCTTGACAGATGGCGGAGTTTGTGCAGGTTTGCCACGGGCGATCGCCTCTCAATTAGCTTTACAAACAGTATTCGGTACAGCGAAGCTAATGCAAGAAACGGGAATGCACCCGGCACAATTGAAAGATCAAGTTACGAGTCCCGGCGGTACAACTATTGCGGGAATTGCTAAATTAGAGAGTAGCGGCTTCCGTTCTGCGCTAATCGAAGCCGTGAAAGCAGCTTGTTTGCGTTCTCAAGAATTAGGTAAATAAGTCAGGAATAACGCACAGAAACCGTCAAAAACGAGTTCAATCGCACTTTAAACCTGCCGATTTTGCCGTCCGATATTTGACGGGAACAAAAGCTACACCGAACTGTTCTTTTCGACACTTGACAATATGCACTAAATCCGGTTGAAAATTTTGGCGATCGCCCTTCGGATCAAACTCAATAGTTCCGGTTGCTCCTGTGGCGCTAAAATTCGCACTCGCAATAGTTTTCTGCATCCCTTCGCGGCTCGGTTGCGCTTGGCTTTCTATTGCTTTAATTAGCGTGCGAGTTGCATCGTAGGTTAAAGCTGTGCGGTGGTTGACATTTCCTCCCCAAAGCTTTCGAGCATTCTCGGCAAATGTGCGGTTGGGAGCAGCTAAGGGATGCCAAGAGGATGATGTCACCAGTTTCTCAAAAGACGGTAACTGGGAGGCAGTTTCTAAGGTTTTCTGGCTGTAGATTCCCCCGGTTCCCACTACCCAATTGCGAGCGCCATTGGCTTTAATAAGTGCCATCGCATTTTTGACTGCATCCGGGACATGACTCGTACTTAAGACGATCGCTGTTTTCTCGCTTCGTTCGACTTCTTGTAATGCTAGTTCAACGTTGAAATTTTTCTTACACACATTGTATTCAGTGATGCTTAAAATATTTCCTCCTGCTTGTCTAAACTGTTTTCTGAATTCTTCCCACAATGAAGAAGTAGCTTGAATCTCAGGACAGTAGAAACCCACCGCTTTTTTCTGACCTGCGTTTTCAATCAGATAGTTCTTGAAGTTTTCAGCAGTAATTTGATGTCTAGGGACAGTGCGAAAGAAAAACTTCCGAGGTTTTTCTGTTAATTGTTCCGTTGTAGTCCCAGGCGAAATTAAGACTAAGTGATTTTTGTCATAAATATCGACTGCATGCACAGTCATCTCGCTCGTATAGTGACCGACGACACCCAAAATCTCGGTTTGCTTGACGAGTGAAGAAGCCCTAGCTTGTGCCTCTGCTTTCAGATTGGCATCGTCAGCGATAATGACTCTAATACCCTTGCCATTAATGGCTTTCCCTGCTAAAAAACCTTGACCGGGAAAGTCGTTATTGCGATCGGAATTAAACAGTCCTAGGTTGACTTCTGTTTGGGCCTGGGCAATGCCCCGCAACATTTCTCTAGCCAAATCTGAATTGACAGTACCTCCTTCGCTGTTGCTAATGGGAACGGCAACTGCCAGGGTGTAGTAATCAGCTTTTTGGGCCTTCAAAAGGGCATTATTCATGTAAATTAAAGTTTCTGGATCTTTGCGTTCTTCTTCGTTCCACGATTGTTTTAATAAATTAAAAGCTGATTGATGGTTGCCATTAAAAAAATCATTTACTCCCCATTGTTTTAATCGAGAAGCAGATGTTTTGATAAGAATTTCATCGCCGCAACTCACAGCATCTCCCTGGATTAAAGGACAAGTTTGAGGGGTGAAAATTTTGTGTATTAAAAATGCTGCTAGCCCGAGGCATCCTGCGATCGCGATCGGCAAGCAGACTCTCAATGTATCTTGCCATTGGCGTTGAGGCTTCGGCAGCAGAGGTTGTTGTGAAGGGGGCGCAGGTGAGTGCAACGCTGTTAGCGATTCCCTACGGGATAGCTTCGCTTCACGCAAATCCTGCAACACTTCAGCAGCGGATTGATAGCGATCGTTAAAGTGGTAGCGCACCATCTTATTTAAAACTTTTTTCAGTTGGTCGCTAATTTGTACCATCGGGCGATCGTCAGTTGAGTAGTGCCAGACGAGTTCCCCAGTTTTTTTATCATGAAAAAAGTCTTCAATATCTAACCCTGCGATCGCTTGAATGCCGATGATTCCCACAGCATAGATATCGCTGTTAAATCTTGGTTGATTTTTCCACTGTTCGGCTGGCATATAACCGTCTGTACCGATGACACGAGTTTGAGTTATTTGGCCGCCCTCGATCGCCAAAGTGCCGATCGCTTTTACCGCGCCAAAATCAATCACGGCAATTTTGCCGGTTCTTTTGCACCGGATTAAGTTTGATGGTTTTAAATCGCGGTGAATAATCCCTTGATCGTGGACTAAAGCTAAAACGGACAAAATGTCCTGCAATAAATCAATAACTTCTGACTCCTGAAACTGCCTGCCTGAACCGATCTCTTTGTTCAGCGGATTTCCTTCAATGTATTCTTGAATTAAGTAAAATTTTCCCTGTTCAAGAAAGCGATCGATTAACTTGGGAATCTGCGGACACTTATCGAGATACTTCAGGGTTTTAGCTTCTTTTTCAAATTGGTGCTGTGCTTCCTCCAACAGTCGCGGATCGTTAGATTCAGGAGGCGGAATTTCCTTGACGACGCACAAGGGATTTTCGGGGCTGCCCAAAGCGTCGTTAGCCGTATAGGTTTTAGCAAACCCTCCCTCACCTAATTGAGCGATTATTCGGTAGCGATCGCGCAGAATATCCCCTGGATTCAGACACCTAAATAGTTCCATCCCCTTAACTCGCTGCACTCGTTGGTGTCGAGCGTACCACAAATATCAGGGTAAACGCATCTTAACTGGAACCCCGAATATGCTACAGTTAAATCTGACTAAATTTCAATGTAGTTTGTTGTA